>CAYHDD010000090.1:0-5518 GCA_964355195.1 uncultured Rhodoferax sp.
GGGTTGGCCCAGGTGCACGGTCTGCCCGTCAAAGCTGCCCTTGGACGCGGCCACGCCTGCCTTGAGTTGAATTCGGTCCGACGTACTGAGATGATTGACCCATTGCAGATTGCTGCGCACGCTTTGCCAGCCGCCCTGGTACGCACTGTCATCCTCCAGACTGGGTGTGCCGCTCAGGGTCTGATTGCGGTAACTGGATTGACTGTTCCAAACCGACTTTTGCAGAAAGCTCTGCCAGGTGACCGATTCGTCGTCACTGATCCTCCAGTTCAGGCGCGGCCCCAGGTTCACGCCGTGGCCGCTAAACCCCTGCTCGCTCTGCTGGACCGACTGCGACAGCAAACCGTCCAGACCGGGTGCGTCACGCCACACGGTGCTGTCGTTACGGCCGCGCCACTGAAAGACCGAGATCGGCAGTGCCAGTGAATAGCCACCCCACTTTTCACCAATTGTGAAACTGCCTGAGATCGTCGGTTTGTCTGCGCTGTAGCCTAGGCCCATGCGCAAATCCCGCTGCGATACCTTGGGTGCGTCCTTCAACACGATGTTGATGGCGCCGGCAACGGCTTGGGCGCTCTGGTTGGCTGTCGGGCCTTTGGTCACTTCAATGCGTTCCACCTGCGCCGGGTCCAGTTGGTCCAACGCAAAGCCGGGTGGTGCCGGGTCGCCGTTGATGAGGATGAGCGTGTAACCCGAACCCAAACCGCGCATGCGCGGTGCATTGCCCTGCATGGTGATACCTGGCAGCCGCTTCAGAACGTCGGCCACATTGTTGTCGCCATGCTTGTCAAGTTCTTCGCGTCCGTAGACTTGTTTGGCGATCTGCGCCCGGCGACGCAAATCGTTGTCGGTGGCAAGTTTGCCCAAAATTTCGACCCGTTCGAGCTTGCCGCCCGGGGCACGTGTCGGGGTCTCACCACCCACAGGGTTCTCCTGTGCCATGACCGGCCCGGCAACGATCCCTGCAAGGACCCCCGCACAGGCTATTGCGTAATCAGCTTTCTGCACTCTCAACTCCCTTGAAATGAATTTGCCATGCTCTTCAGCGCCGCGCGAAGCTCAACAGTGCGGCGCACCCCCTGCGTTGATGCCAACGGACTGAATTTCGCGTTCGAGACAGGCGTGGCAGTGAGCACTTATTGGCAGCAATTTGGGCTATGGCAAGACCAGCCGGGACAGGTAGTCCGAGACCATCTCCATGTCGGCGTCACTGTAGCGCTTGATCACTTTCACCATGTCGGGATTGGCATTGCCGCGCCGCTCATCCCTGATCAATGCCCCCTCGCGCAACAAGTAGCCAAAGTGCTGACCGGCCAACAGCGGTACAAATTTTTGCCCATCGCCCTCAGCCCTGGCGCCGTGACAGACCGCACAATCTCTGACGTAAAGCGCCTTGCCCTCAGCGAGGCGAGTGCCTGTGCCTTTGCCAGCGTCCTGGCTATGCATTGGCAGAGCTTGCAGGTAGGCAGCGATATCCACAATCTCCTGGGTGTCCAGGGCATTTTCATCCACAAACGGTTCCATTTTTGGATTGAGCCGTCGACCCGAGCGAATGTCAGTCATCTGCTCGATCAGGACGTTGGCGTGCTGCCCCGCCAAGCGTGGATAGGCGCCACTGGGCGTACCAACGGCGCCACGCCGGTGGCAGCCCTGACATACCTGAAAGGCCTCTTCACCGCGCGCTATGTCGCCTTTGAGCCGCAGGGCCTCAAGCTTCTCACCCTTGAGTTCGTTCCAGATTGGAGTCTCTTTTGGCGGTGACGACACAGTTTGCCCCTGCACTGTCGCCACCAAGGGCCAGCACAGATATAGCGCAATAAGTCTCACCAATCGGTTCACAAAATCTCTCCTAATGAAAGTGCGGTTGTCTACTTTGCACTCATGTACTCGGCAACGGCCTTGATTTCACCCTCGCTCATGCGCTTGGTCACCTCGCGCATAAAGCGGGCACCGGCGTAGGTGTGTACGTCGTTCCTGAACTTCATCATCTGGTCAATCAGGTACTCCCGGTGCTGCCCGGCCAAACGCGGAAAACGCTTTGTACCGGCGCCGTCTTCCTCGTGACAGCCGGCACAGGCGGGTACGCCGCGGTCCTCATCACCATCATGAAACATCTTCTCGCCAGCCGCCGCAGCGGCCGCGTCGGTCACCTTCTCAGAAGTTGACTTTTGCTTTGCAAAATAGGCTGCAATAGCGTTGTGGTCGGCTGCATCAATAGTCTGCGCCAGCACGCCCATCACCTCGCTCTTTCTCTTCCCTGACGCAAAATCCTTCAGTTCACGAATCAGGTATTCAGCGTGACGCCCGGCTAGCTTGGGTACGCTCGGGATGACACTATTTCCGTCCAGGCCATGACAGGCCGAGCAAACCTGCTCAACAATGGCTGGCACTTTCTCCGGCGTCTGCGCGACGGCAGGTCCGCTACCCAGCGGACTCAGCAGCAGCGCCGCAAAACACAGCGCATTGACACGAATGACCATGGTGGTAATCCCAAGTAATCGGTGAAATACGTCAACTCAAACGAATAGACGCCGGTTGAAAGATCCGATCAACTGTGGTGATTCTAGGGGCACTTCTATGGCATTTCCTGGATGACACAGCGGCCCACGGATCAAGTTGATTCGATTGTCTTGCGCTTGCCAGGGACCGCCTTGGGTTTCCTCATGGCAACCGGGACGGTTTCGAGCGAAGCAGTCAACTTGAGTGCCAGATCCATCACGCGTTGCGGATCAACCGCCAGCGTATCGACCAGGAACTCAATGATTTCCGAACGCGGATTGGCTAATGTGGGCTCTATCATCATCACCGCGGCCGATACGGCAAGCGCACTTTCGCGGCTGGCAGCATCTGGCAGCATCTGCTCCAGCGCGTTAAGTGCTTCCACCGGAGCAACTGCGGTAATCCGAGCCTGCTCCTTGAGCAAACGCAACCAGTCGATCTGTTGGGATGCACCATGGCGGGCATTGGCAGGCAGTTGCGCCAAAAGGCGTGCAAGACGAAAACTGCGCCGCTCAAAGGCACCAATGGAGACCATGCCGGCCAGAACAATACGGCAAACGCCCTCGGCAAAACCACCTTCGGCAATGTGTTCCAAGACCGATTTGCGAGCCGTCTGAATCTCGCGCTGTGCGCGCTCAGAGGCGACCTCGGCGTCGGTGGGATCAGGCTTGAACCAGGCACCCAAACCGTTCGGACCAAACAGCTGACGCGCCGACGCCACGGAACGGGCATCGCGCTGATCACGAAACCTGTTCAGGCCTTCGCTGACCTGCGCCGCCATTTTCTTCTCCATTTGCCGCAAGGGATGATCTTCCGAAATGGGGGCACGGTTCACACGGGCAAGTCTTGCCTGTTCGCGAATCAAGGTCGCCAACGGAAAGTTGTCAGAAAACAATTCGCGTTCCATGCGCATGGCGTTAAGCTTGCCCATGGCATCAGCGACTTGGCGCGTTGCGAGCATCTTTACCCATGGTCGAAACCACGTCTTGTAGATACCTGCATTGAACTCGGACACTTTGCTGAGGGTCGAGAACATCGCTTCTTCGTCGCGCCCTTCCGGGTTGAGCGCGAGAATATCGTTGATTGTGCGGTGCTCGTAGTGCACGGTGTAGTCACCGGGTTCAAGTTGCTCCCAGCGCAGATGTTCCCGGCCGGCCTTAGCCTCGAGTTTCATTTCGTAGAGGCCCGGAGGAAGGCTCTCAATAACGTCGAGCGAGGTAACAAGCTGGTCGTGTTCCTTGCGCGCCACATCGCCGCCAACAAAGATTCCCAGATGCCCCACGCTCTCGTGCAGCACGTAGATGATCGTGCGCCCTGCTGCTGCTATCGCGCGCTCATCGCCCCATGAGTCGATGATCCAATTTAGAGCTTGGGGGGGTGGCGTGATGTTATCGCCCCAAGAGGCGAAGACGACTATCGGTGCCGTGATGTTGCGCAGGTCTATCGGGGTTTCACCGGCCATCATCGTACCGCGCGCCAGACGATTGCCGACAAACAGATTTTCTACGATGGATTCAATTTCACTGCCGGTCATACGGAAATAGCCACCCCACCAGCGCTCAAACTCCAGAAACCGCTGAGACTCGGTGTCTACGGCAGACCAAAGGTTGTAATACTTGTTCCACCAGGTGTTGGCAGGGTTGAGCTTCTCAAAGTTTTCAACCAGGTGCACACCATCAAAGCGATCAGCACCCAAGTCCCCACTCAATGAGGCAAGCCACGAACCGCCCAATGCCGCGCCAGCGTAGCGCATTGGATTGAGTTTGGAACTACCAGCCCAGTACGACAGGGGTGCGCCCATGATCATGATGGGGCCAAACAATTCGGGGCGCAGCGCGTCGAGGGCCATCATGGCCCAGCCCGCCTGGCAGTTGCCAATAACGACCGGCTTGGCCTGGCTTTCGGGATGCCGTGTAATGACTGTTTCAATAAAGATGGCTTCGGCCTGCATGACCGTGAACAAGGTCTGCCCTTCTTCAGGCTCGGGACGAAAGGTCACGAAATAGACCGGGTGGCCCGCGTGCATCGCCATGCCAACCTCGGAATCAAACTTGAAACCGCCTATGCCGGGCCCGTGCCCGGCGCGCGGATCGACCACAATCACCGGCCGAGCCTGCGGCTTGACCGGCATGCTTTCAGGCGCCACCAGACGAAGCAATGCGTAGTTGCAGGGTTGGATCATGCTCCTGCCATCGAGCACCAACTCATGCTCGAATTTCAGCAGCGGTGGCGTACCCTCGGCAAGATGCTGACGGTAGTTGTTGCCCCGGTCGAGCAGCGTCTCCAGAAACAGGAATGTGCGTTGCCTGGCATCTTCGAAGTACGCATTGGCCTCACCCAATGTAGTCCCCGGCAAGAATGACAGGACTTGTTCTCCCACTGGGGTCGGTCTAGCTAGGATTGCCATAAATCCACTCCTCAAGCAATGAAACAATATCTCATCACCTTTATAACGGCATCAATGGAAGACATCAGTGCGCTGAGTCAATGAAGCGGTAATTTGCTCTCTAGGAGGCAGCACTTGAACCGCACCGTGAGTGACATAATGAACCGGCGCTTCTCGACCGACTATCAAGCAAAGAACTGGAAGAAGATCATGGAACTCAAGAACCTACTCGATCAACCCAACAAGCTACCGATGGTACCGAAAGTCACGCAGGAGTTGATAAAGAGCTTCGGTTCTGAAGATGTTTCGATCGATGAGATTACGCGCCAACTGGCCGCCGATCCGGTACTTAGCGCCAAACTGCTGCGCTTGGCAAATTCGGCCTATTTCAATTTTTCGCGCGCTATTGGGACCGTCGAGGACGCCTTGCGCATGCTTGGCTTCGTGATGGTACGCAACCTGGTGCTGGGTCATGGCATGGTGGCTGCGTTTCGCAACACACCTGGCATGAACCTGAAGCAGTTTTGGCGCTACAACCTCTATACTGCCTGCGCCTCGCGCTGGCTGGCCAGTACCAGAGGTGTCAACACAGATCTGGTATTCACACTTGGTCTGCTGCACGGTATCGGCCAA
>CAYHDD010000090.1:5618-8808 GCA_964355195.1 uncultured Rhodoferax sp.
AGGTGTCAACACAGATCTGGTATTCACACTTGGTCTGCTGCACGGTATCGGCCAATTGCAGATGCATGCCGGGGCACCAGCCGCCATGGTGCCATTGGACAAGCAACTCAACGTGCTGCATACGGACCGGGCAGAACTTGAAATGAAGACGCTCGGATTCCACTATGGCGACGTTTCGGCGGAGTTGGCGAAGCTATGGAAGCTCCCGCTGCCTGTGATTAATGCACTGCGGGAAATTCCACGACCGATGGCGAGCCCAGAGTTCCTGGAGTCGGCTGCGTGGGTCCATTTGGGAGCCTGGCGGGCGCGAACCGAGGTTCTGGAAATGACCGATGAAGAGGTATTGGCGAGCTACCCGGTGGAGGTTGGCAAACGCCTCGGTATTGATTCGTCCTGGGTGTCGGTCATCGCGGCCCAATCGCCAGGCCTCGAAACCCACGTGATGCCACCGCTCAATGAACTGACCGAAGGGCTGGAAGCCATGCTCGCCTGAACGGAGTCAGCCCATCTGTTCGCTGCCTTGTTGTCGGGCCGAGTCGATTGCCTCCTGCGGTGTTTCATAGATGTGCGCTGCCAGGCCACGTCCTTCCAGTGCTTCGCCCAGTTTCAGGCGCATGAAGGCACTGGTGGTGTAGCGTGAAACGTGCGTGTAATACCTGTCGCTGAGCCGCTCCACCATGACCGCGTAATCGTCGACCACGTTTTCGTCGATCTGGAAGTTGTCGTAGTTGACCACGACACCGATTTTCTTCCCGATTGGCCGACAAAGCGCGTCGGCAGCATGCCCGATGTCTTCGACATCTTTCTTGCTGCGCACAAGCAAGCCCTGAAAATTGTAATAGGCGGTGCCTTTACGCGGCTCGTATTGCATTCGGTCTACGAGGCTGATCGACAGCAGAGTGTCCTTTAGCTGCATGGCTTCTGGAAGGAAGATCCTGGGATCCATTGGCTGCGGCTTCTTGATGATCGGCCTGAAGTCCATTTGCGACAGAATGTCCCGATCAATGTCGATCCCGGGCGCCACTTCAACGAGTTCCAGTCCCAGTGCCGTTAGTCTAAAAACGCAACGCTCGGTTATATAGAGAACATTTTTTCCAGCGCTGGCAGCATATGGGCCGCTAAAAGTCACTTGTTCAATTTGATTGACGAACTTGCGTGCACGCCCCTCCGACAGAATTTTCAGCTTGCCCTGATCGATCGAAATCTCTAGGCCGCCAGCGGTAAAGGTCCCCACAAACACCACGGCACGACTGTTTTGGGTAATGTTGATAAAGCCCCCAGCACCGGCCAGCTTGGGCCCAAAGCGACTGACATTGATGCTACCGGCAGGGTCACACTCTGCCAGACCAAGACAGGCGAGATCCAATCCTCCACCGTCGTAGAAGTCAAACAGTTGGTTCATGTCGATGACCGCGTCGGGGTTGGTAGCGGCGCCAAAGTTGATACCTGAGGCCGGCATGCCACCGATCACGCCGGGCTCAGCCGTCAGCGTCATGTACTTGAGAATCTTTTCTTCATTGGCCACTGCCGCAACACCTTCGGGCATACCAACCCCGAGGTTGACCACCGCGTTAGGCAACAATTCGAAGGCAGCACGGCGCGCAATCACCTTGCGCACATCAAGCGCCATCGGCGCGAAGTTATCCAGCGGCACACGCACTTCGGCCGAAAATGCACCGTTGTAGCTGCCATTGAGGTTTTGCAGATGATTCTCTTGTTGCGCAACAACCACACAATCAACCAATATCCCGGGCACTCTGACACGTCGCGGGTTCAACGAACCGCGCTCTGCAATCCGTTCAACTTGGGCGATCACGAGGCCGCCACTATTCTTGGTGGCAGTCGCAATTGCCAATGCATCCTGTGTCAACGTTTCACGTTCCATTGTCATGTTGCCTTCAGCATCAGCGGTCGTGCCCCGGATAAAGGCCACGGAAATCGGAAAGGCCTTGTAATACAGAAGTTCAGTGCCGCCAAGCTGAATCACTTGAACCAGGTCTTCAGTCGTCCGATTGCCGATCTTTCCGCCCTCGTGGCGCGGATCAACGAAGGTTCCGAGACCAACCCTCGATGCTGTGCCTGGCAGCCCACAGGCGATATCGCGGTAGAGATGGGAAATTACACCCAGTGGCAAGTTGTAGGCCTCAAGCTTGCTCGTCAACGCCAACTTGCCGATCTGAGGCACCATTCCATAGTGCCCCCCGATGACCCGCTTTAGCATCCCCTCGTGGGCCAATCGATTGATCCCGCCAGTGCCACCATCACCTGGGCCACCGCCGAACACCAACGTAAGGTTTTTGGGCGAACCGGTCTCTAAAAAGCGTCTTTCCAAGGCCAGAATCAGCTCTACCGGCACACCGTTGCTGCCGAAACCGGAGCAACAAAGCGTATCGCCATCGCGCAGGATAGCTATCGCTTCAGTCGCAGAGACAACTTTGTTTCTCATCAGAATTCCCCTTTGCTAAATCAAAGCGACCGAGCGAGTTCTTGTGTTCCGGCGCAAGTGAGGCTCTGGGTGACCAAACTCGCCTGTGGCAGTTTCCGGCTAGATCTGTTGATCCACAATCTTTCCATCGGCCATACGTAAACGCCTCGACAACGAGACGGCAAGTGCGCGAATCACTCTTGCTGCGGTCTTCGGTACGTCGAGTTCGAGTTTGTCCAAAGACTCCTTTGACAGGATCAACAGCACGCAGTCCATCGCAGCAATGCAGGTGGCGGATCGACTTTCACCGTCAAGCGCGGCCATTTCTCCGAATACCCTGCCTTTGCGAAGCTTGGCGATCTCGACAAAGCGCCCCTCCGAATCCGCCTTGATGACAGAAACATCGCCGATGTTGATGACGCACATAAATGTGCCAACATCACCTTCCTTAAAGATGACATCGCCTTGACCAACCTCGATGGAACTGAAATAGCGTGCAATCGTTCGCAGGTCTACGGTTCGAAAGTCCCGGAACAGGCTGGACTCGAGCAGCATACCGGCAATTTCGTCGGTGGAGGAAGTGCTTTCCTGCATGGCTGTACCTACCGGATTTAGAACTCTTCCCACTCTTTGTCGCTGGCCTTGCTCGCTTTGACTGACAGTGCTTTGGGTTTCACTGCCGCAGCGGGCGTTCTCCTGACCTCGACCAAGCCGCGTCTGTCGGCCGATTGCGAAATCGCTCGTGTCGGGGTCGGACGAAGTAGC
>CAYHDD010000091.1:0-8762 GCA_964355195.1 uncultured Rhodoferax sp.
GATCGATCTGGGAGGGGCGGTTGTCGGCAACCAGCATAAGCGTCGCGGAGTAGAAACTGTTGGCGACGGCAGCGCAGAGCATGCACAAAACGCTGTTGCTGACACTCGCCGCATCGTAACAATCGTGATTCGTCGTCAGAGTCGCCGCGCACGCCCTCCGTTCGGCCAGCGCCGGCAGGGCGAACAGCAATGACAGAAAAGCCGGCAGAAATTCGGTGCGTAGGTGATGCATATTGTTCTCCTGACTGATGCGGATAGGACGCAACCGACTTCTTCACAAGATAATGCAAATTCTGCTTGCTATCCGGGAGGCATCCACATATAGCCGTTCAACCGCATGAACCGCAGTATAGGCAGTATCGCGCCCTGGAACATGCTTCGAACCCTCGCTTCAAACTCCCTGCAAACCCCAGAGTTGCTGCCTGCGTGGCAGCGTCACCACGAAAAATGGCGCCGTCCAGAAGGGTGATGTCCAGTGGCAGGAACGCGCCACACCCAGGTCTCCCGGCGGCGAGTCCGAATCGCTGCGTTAACCAGTCACAAACCGACGCGCTGATCGACCTCAAAGCCTGGAGCGGGTTGCTCTGCCAAATCCCAGTCAGTTGCCCAGTCTGGCTCGATGTGCAGCCCGTTAGCCATCTGTGCATCGCAGTCGTCATCCCACAACGTTGGTCCGCGCCGGGGCTATGTGCGGGGGCTCGGTGACAAAGGCGATCAGGTGCATCTGTCCGCGGCCCATCGCGCACTGCAGCGGAAAAGCCCCGAAGATTCTGGCGATCAGCGCTGCCAGCAATGACGAAGATCGGTGCACGCCTTGCGAGTTTATTTTGAACAGTAAACCCGATAGACGGTAGAGTGCTGGTAAGGTCGTCTTTCCAAACTGTATTGCCGATAGGAGATTGTTATGCGCGTCTACTTGAAGCGAGTCCTGTTCCTGTTGGTTTTGTCCTTTGCTGGATGGGGTTGCGCTCAGGCGGCCGACACGGCGCTCACTTTCACCACTTTGGCCGGTTCGCCAGGAATCGTCATCAACAGCGTCGATGCCACTGGAGCCGCAGCTCAATTCTCTGCGCCGCGGGGCATTGCGGTCGACTCCTCCGGCAACCTGTATGTCGCCGACAGCTCTAACCACACCATTCGCAAGCTAACCGCTGCGGGGGTGGTGACCACCTTCGCGGGAACGGCAGGAACCACCGGAGGGGTGACTGCAACTCCAGGCAAGTTCAGCGAGCCCTTTGGTGTGGCCACAGACAGCGCGGGCAATGTGTATGTGGCAGACACCAACAACAACGCCATCCGAAAGATTACTCCCGTCGGGGTAGTGACGACGCTGGCCGGGGGCAACGGCATGGGCAGCAGCGATGGTGTCGGCTCCGGTGCCAAATTTGCCGAGCCCCATGGGGTCGCGGTGGACACCATTGGCAATGTGTACGTCTCCGATTTCATGAACAGCACAGTCCGTAAGCTTACCGTCGCCGGAGTAGTGTCAACGCTTGCTGGTAGCGCCGGTAGCATCGGGTTCGTCAACGGGACCGGTTCAGCGGCACGTTTCAAGTCGCTGGAGGGCATCGCCATCGACACTTCAGGCAACCTGTACGTCGCCGACTCGGGCAATCGTTCGATTCGCAAGATGACGCCCACCGGGGTTGTCACGACGGTAGTTGATGGCACCAACGGGCAACTGGGCTCACCACGGGGAATCGTGGTGGACAGCACCGGCACCCTGTACGTGACCGACTACAGCGCGCATGTCATCTACCGCGTGACCCCGGCCGGGGTGGTTTCAAAATTGACGGGAACGGCGCCAGTGGCGGGCAGTACCGACGGAACCACGGCCGCTGCCCTCTTCAATGCACCTTCGGCAATTGCCATCGACAGTGCCAACAACCTGTATGTAGCCGATACCGCCAGCAACACCGTGCGCAAAATTGCTTCTGGCAACGTGACCACTCTGGCAGGGCAGGCCGGGCGCAGCAGCAGCGTGGACGGCAAGGGTAGCGCTGCGCGTTTTGAAGATCCTTACGCCGTGGCGGTGGATGGTTTAGGCAACGTGTACGTCGCCGATGCCACCGACCATTCCATTCGGAGAATTGCGTCGGACGGAACCGTGAGCACTTTTGCGGGAAGACCAGGGACTTTTGGCAGTAGCGACGGAACTGGCACGGCTGCCTTGTTCAAGACGCCCCAAGGGATTGCAACCGACAGCGCAGGCAATGTTTACGTCGCTGACACCGGCAACGCCACCATCCGGAGAATCACCAGCGCAGGTGTGGTGAGCACCCTGGCAGGAACTGCGGGTGCCTTCGGAAGCACCAACGCAAGTGGAGCCGCGGCCCGATTTTCGAGTCCGTACGGGATTGCCGCCGACACCGCTGGCAACGTCTATGTGGTGGACTCCAACGACAGCACGGTGCGGAAAGTCACGGCAGCAGGCGCCGTGACTACTTTAGCAGGAGCGCCCGGACAGACAGGTCTGGTCGATGGAACGGGCTCCGCCGCGCGCTTTAGCGTTCCGTTTGACATCACAGTGGATGCTGCTGGAAATCTCTACATTTGCGACCATGGCAACCACGCGATTCGTAAAGTGACGCCTACTGGAGTGGTGACGACCCTGGCTGGGTCGGGCTCGCCCGGAAAAGCCGATGGTACCGGCGCAGCCGCGTTGTTCAAGTTTCCGGCTGGAATTTCCGTGGATGCCGCGGGCTATGTGTATGTTGCCGATACGGACAACCAGGTCATCCGCAAGATTTCGCCTGTAGGGGTGGTCACGACCATCGCCGGGTCCGACATCGGATCGGCTGA
Source organism: uncultured Rhodoferax sp. (assembly GCA_964355195.1). Classification (GTDB taxonomy): domain Bacteria; phylum Pseudomonadota; class Gammaproteobacteria; order Burkholderiales; family Burkholderiaceae_C; genus Rhodoferax. The sequence goes on from CAYHDD010000091.1 coordinate 2,803, forward strand.
CGGCGCAGGGGCAGTAGCCACGTTCTACAACCCGAAGGACGTTGCAGTCGACAGCGGTGGCAACGTCTATGTGGCCGATCGGGGTAACCATACGATCCGCAAGGGCAGTGTGGCAGCAAGTACTGCCAGCGTTGTTGTGAGTGCAGGTTGGAACCTCCTGGGCCATGGCAGCACCGCAGTGTTGACGTTCTCGGATGCCACTGCTTTTGGAGACTCCGCCAAGGTGGCATCGGTGTGGAAGTGGCGCAATGCTTCCGGCAAATGGGCGTTCTATGCGCCGTCTATGAACGCGCAGGAACTCAGCGTCTATGCTGCCGCCCAGGGGTACGAAGTATTGACATCCCTTGATGGGGGTGATGGTTTCTGGGTCAACGCCAAGACCGCTTTTTCGGTGTCCCTCCCGATCACGCCAACAGTGAGCTTTGCCACTGTCAACGCAAATTTGAAGTCCGGCTGGAACCTGGTGTCTCTGGGTGAAACCAGGACCGCCGGTGAGCTTTCTGCAACCAGTGTCTGGGCCTGGAACGTGGCACGATCCACTTGGTACTTCTACGCATCTGACCTCAACACCTCGGGCGGGCTTGATTCCTACCTCCAGAGCAACGGTTATTTGTCCTTCGCGACAGAGGGCAGAACCCTGGGCATCGGAACCGGTTTCTGGGTGAAGAAACCTTAGCGCTAGCTGCCACGCATCCGCCCCGATGCAATACTCGGCGGCATGCAACTGGCCACCTTCATCGATCGCTTTTCTGCTCGGACATGGCGCACCATCGGCTTGGGCGTAGCAACGCATAGAGTCCTAGACATTTGCGCCTCAGTGCGTCAAAATCTGCGACCCTGCAATGTCGAGGCGGTTGTTCATGCCAGTGATAGCGGTAGTCAATTTTAAGGGTGGTAGTGGAAAAAGCACACTGGCCACTCATCTTGCGGCTTGGCTAGCCAGGCAGGGGCTGTCAGTCATGCTGGGAGATATGGATCGTCAGCAGTCTGCACGCACTTGGCTTGCGCGACGTGACCTCGCCTTACCCAGAATCTTGCCGTGGACCGTGGATCAAAAGGGTATCCTCAGACCTCCGCCGGGTGTCACCCATGTTGTCTTGGATACACCAGGGGGGATGCACGGGTTCGACCTTGCAAAGGTGATTATGGCGGCAGACGCCGTGGTCATACCAGTGTGCAACTCGTTTTTTGATCGCGACTCAGCGGCCTCCTGTCTTTCGGAGCTTATGGCGCTGCCAAGGGTTGCCAGCAAACGATGCAGGATTGGCGTCGTGGGGATGCGGGTTGATGCGCGAACACACTCAGCCCAGATTCTGCGCGATTGGGCCTTATCGCTCCAAGTTCTCTTCTTGGGAGTTCTGCGGGAGACACAGGTCTACGTGCGCAGTCTTGAGAGCGGTCTGACAGTGTTTGACCTGACTGGCAGCACCAATCGTGTTGATCTGGACCAGTGGGAGCCGATCCTGCAATGGCTCAGGCCCATCGTCAAACTGGAAAGTGCTGCCCACCGCGCTGACCCATCCTCAACGTCAATAAATGGAGTCAAAGCTGCTTCCATCGAAGGTGCCAATGCGGTGCATACCAGCTGTCTTTTGCCCGTTCAGGAAGCGCAGGTGCATCGGGATCGGCTTTCGACAGTAACCAAAGTGCACTATGACAGGCCGGTGATATCCAGTCGGACGCAAACCGCTGAGTCGGCCAATCTGTTCAGACCTGCGTGTAACCAAGGTTCTGGTACGCTGATTTGATCAAGAAGCATTCTTGACCCCGCGATGCTGACTGAGCAGGTCCGCGCTCACTGAATGACGCCGACTGGGCAGTCGTGAGAGCGCCGTTTGGTTTGCCCCTCCGAATCAGCCCTATGGCAATGTCTACACCGAGTACGCCAAGCCTGTAGAAGCCAGCCCCACCAACCCAACGTGTGTCTGATTCGCCGTCGATTCAGCCAAGTGCCACAGGAAGTTACCTTGTGTAGCAAAGTCAGTCTCGGCGCTAAGTGATGCCACCGCATTGGCCAGTGTGGTCGCATCCGGTACGACACCGTTGACGTTGGTGAGCAAGTAAGTCGCAATGTCGGTGTTGGTTGGGGCCACGTTGCCGGTCAAAATATCCCAAATCGGTAGCCGCATGACCGCACCCGAGAGGGTTTGCAGGCTGTAGCCCTGATCGAACAGGTCAATAGCGGCTCCAAGTAAAACCTGTTTGGACGCGTCAAAGACCAGTCTGCCTGGCAGGACTGCTCCCATCAGGAGCGCGGTTTGTCCGGCTGGCTGGGTTGCACCGACATCCAGGGCGATGGCACCATCTGAGAACTTGAGTCGTTCCACGTTTTGCAGCGTATCGGTACCCAATGCACCTGATTTGTCAGCTAGTCTGAAACCAGAGCCAGTTTGGGTAAGCGTGAAATTGGCGCGACTCCCGCCATACACCGCAGCGTCAATCCCCGCGCCGCCATTGATCGAATCGTTGCCGACGCTACTGACAAAAGACTCGCTGGTACTGGTACCAGCGAAGGTCTGATTGGCGGTGTTATCCAGCGTCCGGAAATTGTAGGTCGTTGTTCCAGCATAGGTGTTACCTGCCAAGTCTTTTATCGTTCCCAAAGGGATCTCGACTTTGTAGTCCGTGCTGTAAGCCAGATCATCGGTTGGATTGATGGTCAGGGTATTGCCAGAAATACTCAGGTTCGTGCTGGTGGCTGCGTCGTAGGTGGCTACCGTGGCACCGGCGGCGGTCTTGAGAACGAAATTGCCAGTGCCTTTGGTAACTGCTTCGCTGAAGGTGACAACAATGCTATTGCCAATGCTGACACCAAAAGATTCATCGGCTGGACTGAAACTGCTGACTGTGGGCGCCGTGGTGTCAAGGACTTTGATACTCGAACTAACAAGGGTCGTTCGCGCGCCACCGGGGCCTTGTGCACCCGTATTGCCATCGGTAAAGCCCCAGTCAATTTGCACTGAAGTGCCAGCAGCATCGACGCTGTTACTGTAGGCGATCTGCCGCAAAGCACTGTTGACCAGTGTTTGGCTGGCACCACTGACCAGAGTTCCGCTGAGGTTGCTGCTAAAGCTGAGTGTCAACGTTCCACCATGGTTGCTAAGCACGGTTCCAATGACCGTACCATCAACCGTCAGATTACTGCCTTCAGTGAGCGCGCCCAAGGTGCCACCCAATCTGGCTACAAAAACGTCGTTTGCGCTGGCGCCGCCCTGGCGTACCAGCTTAAGAGATGAACCGTTGTAGCCAACCAGCGCCATCTCAGGGTCTGAAATCGTGGCCTGCGCATCGAGCACCACACTGCCACCCAATGCCGGCTGCGCGTGGCTGGAAAAACTCGCATCGATGCTGCCGTCGGCGTTGTAGCGCGCAATGGCAAAGTTGCCGTTGGAGCCACCAGCCACAATGATCTTGCCGCTGGCATCCAATGTGACCGCATAGGCAACATCGCCTGCACCAAGGTCTGTCGAAAATTGTCCGAGGTTGGCGAAAGTGCTGTCCAAGCTGCCGTCGGTGTTGTAACGGGCTACAAGAAAGTTGCCATGGGAATAGCCTGCAACAAGAATTTTTCCGTCAGCTTGCAAGGTCAAAGGGTTGCCCAAACCGGTTGATGTGGCATCTACTAAAGCCTTGCCGTCACCAGAAAAACTGGTATCCAGACTACCATCCGCGTTGTAGCGCAACAGCACAGAATCCTGTCGGTAGCCAGTCAGTGAAAATTCGTATGTACCGGCCAGTACCACAATCTTGCCATCGGCTTGCAACTTTGCATCGTAGGTCCGTTCACTAACCCCAACTCCGGCCAGTTTTGTGGTTGCGATGCCGTCGCCGTCAAAAGTAGTGTCCTCGCTGCCGTTTGAATTGAGCCGAACCAGACCCACATCGGTTCCGCGAGATGAATAAAACGTCGAGGCAATCAAGATCTTGCCATCAGAGAGCACGAAGGCTTGGCTACCTCCACCTCCCTCGTAGCCTGCAAAATTTGGGGCCACAACGCCGCCTATGCCAAACGTGGTGTCGGCACTACCGTCGTTGTTCAGCCGGATGATGCCTAGATTGAGATTGCCATCAGCCATCAGATGGTCGCCCGTGATCAAAATCTTTCCATCGGGTTGAATCGTTGCCCCGTTGGCGCTGGAGTAGTCTCGAAAGTCCACTGTCAGTTTGCCGTCCGCATCAAAACTGGTGTCCAGACTGCCATCCGCGTTGTAGCGCGCAATCGCCCAGCGAGTATCCATCGGGCTAGTTGATGTGTCGTTGACGACATAGCCATAGGCAAGTGTCTTGCCATCCGGCAGCATCGTAGTGCGATAGATTACGTTGCCCTGAGCGCCGTTGATAAATTCGGTGATTTGCGTTCCCTGGTTGCCAAAGCTGGTGTCCAGGCTGCCGTCCGGGTTGTAACGAGCTTCGGCAAATGATCTATTGACCGTTGCTCCCGTGCCAACTTGGCTGGTCCCGGCAACCAGGATTTTCCCATCGGGTAACACAGTGACAGACTGGGCAAATTCTGATGAACCCAAATCGGTTGTTACCCGTCCAACGCCAAAACTGGTGGCATCATTGACTGCGCTGACGCTGATCGTCTTGGAAACAACTGCGCTATTGCTTGCACCGTCATTAAGAACAAAGCTGATGGTTTTGTCACCACTGGTCGGCAACTCCGATGAGTTGATATAGGTAATCTGGTGAAAAGCGGTCTGCCATTGATCCAGCGTCGCCTTGGTGCCAGTGGATGTCAACGTCAACACGCCGGTGCTGGTCACGTAGCGACCGGTGATATTGCCGGTTGTTCCCAAAGAATAATCTCTATACAGGCTCAGCGTATCTTGACCCGCCTGAAATCCACTGGTGATGCTGACAGTGGCGCTGGCAAAAGTGGTGCTGTCTGCATCCGCAATGCTGATGCCAGGGTCGATCACATAGTTCGGCGTGACAGCGTTGTCGCCCTCGATAAAGTTGGTGGTTCCGGCGGTTGGGGTAAGGATTGGAGCTGTCATGTTGGTAGTAGTGAAGTTGTAATCAGCGCTGAATGCCATGCGAGATGACTTGAATCGCATCAATACCAGTTCGCCCTTGCAGGTAAGTCGCTATAGGGGTGAGTCCATCCGAGGCTGGATCCAAAGCAAACACCTCCGATGGCTCGGTAAAGCTGTTGATCAGAGACTGGTAGTCTGCGACGCGGCTATCGACAAAGATGACGCTCTTGGGCATGGTGTGAGTCCTCATAAGGCAGCTTGTTTCCGTGGCCTGAGTGGCGGGGCCGTGCCTTTGGTCTCAAGAAACGCCTGTCCCGTGCCCAATCCTTGTCTCGCTGCGTAATGTGGTGGACAGGGCATCCAAAACGATGTTCAGGCTACGTCGTAAAGCTACTGGGGTCCATCCCCCATTTGGGGGATATTGCCTGATTGAGTTGATCAAGATCATTCATTCGCAAGTTGACAAGCCACGACTGTCAGCGCACCTGCATTTCTGCGACCGATCCATCGTTGAATGGCCACCATGCGAAGTGGCTGGGGAGGGGTCACCTCTTACGCACGAGCATCTGGCCCTTCTGCCCTACAGAGCCCACTTGCCTCCGGCCACAGGTGTGGGAATTTGAAGTGGCCATCAGGGCGGTCCCGGCGGACTCAGCGACTTGTCGCCATCTGGCACCAACGGAAGCCGTTGTGGGGTATGGGCTGGCGTCGATGCGTCGAATACCTCGGACGGTTTGTAAAGTTTCTTGCCGCGTTCCTTTATAACGATTTTGGGCTTGCAATCTTTCAGCATTGGCATATAGTTGCATTGCAAGGTCGTCCAGTCTGACGCAAGTAACGTCACCAAGGCACTTTGTGAAAGGTGGTGCATATCGATCCGATTCAACTCCTCCTCACCCAATGACCGGTGTTGCTTAACCCGGTTCACGTTACTGCCAAGTAACGACGATAGCTGCAGCAATGTGGCATACGTGCAGGCCC
>CAYHDD010000092.1:0-8760 GCA_964355195.1 uncultured Rhodoferax sp.
GTCAGCCGGGTTGTTGAACATGCGGCGGAATTCCAGGCCTTCAATGGTCGCGGCGAGCTTGGCGGTGTCGGCCTCGATGGTCAGCAGGCCGTCCTCGTCGCCGTCTTCCTTGCTCATCTCGTACAACTCGGTGTTGTCAGACAACTCGGCGCCAAGGCGGTCGAGCGTCACGACGACGCCCTCGAGCGCCTTCTTCTCGCGCCCGAGTTCCTGGGCGCGCTTGGGGTCGTTCCAGACGCTGGGGTCTTCGAGGGATGCGTTGACCGTCCTCAGTCGTTCAGCTTTGGCAGGGTAGTCAAAGATACCCCCGTAACTCGCTCGTGCGCGCGCTCAGATCGGAGAGTTGGGTGCCGATAAGGTTGATGCGTTCTGCTTCCATGCTGATTGATCCTGATGGTGTGGGTTTCGTTGATCCCTGCATTTTCGCATTCAATCGATGAAGCCTTCGATCAACGCCGCCAGAACCTCGGGTTGATCGTGGTGCAGCATATGACCGGCGTTGTCTATACGGGCAATTTCCACCTGTGGTGCGGCCTTCAGACGATCGTGGAACTGGTCGAGCGTGAACTTGCCATGCCACCACTGGTCCAGGCTGTTGTCAGAGGCCTCCACCATCAGCACCGGCATGCTCAGTTGCCGGTAGTGGGCCAGCGCCTCGTCAACCCGGTAGAGATGGGCATTGGAAATCTTGTGGGCCGGATCGCCTTGTATCTTCCAGCGACCCTCGGCGTTTTGCGCGGCCCAGTGCTGCGCCAGCCAATTGGCTTTGTCAGCACTCAGGCGTGGGTTGGTCTTCATCAGGCGACGCGCGACACCGGCGGGGCTGTCGTAGGTTTTCAGGTCAAGCTCGCCGCGGTGCATTTGTTTGAGCTCGTCCATCCAGCGGGCGTAGCGCTTGGGCGCCTGCTCCGGGCTGGTGGGTGCCATGCCAAAACCCTCCAGGTTGATCAGGCGGCGCACCCGATGGGGTCGCACACCGGCGTAGAGCATGGCGACGTTGCCGCCCATGCTGTGGCCAAGCAGATTGACCTGGGTTTGCGCAGCGTAGTGGTCGAGCAGAAAGTCCAGGTCGGCCAGGTAGTCCGGGAACCAGTAGTTGTCAACTCCGTTGGAAGGCGTTTGACCGTAGCCGCGCCAGTCCGGGGCGATGATGTAATGGTCATGGCGCAGGGCGTCGACGACAAACTGGTAACTCGCAGCGACATCCATCCAGCCGTGCAGCAAGACCAGGGGCAGGGTGTCGGCCGCAGGTTGGCCCCATACCTGAACGTGGTACTGGAGCGTGCGAATAGGGACAAACTCGCTATGGGAAATTCTCTTGACTTGGTACATTTGCAGCATCATACGGAGGCACAGCATGGGTGTCAGTCAGAACAGTGACAAAGCCGGGTTGAGCGCAGGTGATCACTACGCTCGCTTGCACGGCAGTTTTCAATGGTCGGTACCAGCAGAATTCAACATTGCGCAAGTTTGTTGTGGACGCTGGGCGAATCAGCCGGATGCCGCGCGGCGCGTGGCGATTTACAGCACCGATGCCGCTGGAGCGCGCACCGCCTACAGCTTTGCCACACTCCAGCAGCAGGCCAACCGCTTGTCGCAGGTGTTGTGCCATCTGGGGGTGCAACGTGGGGACCGGGTTGCCATCGTCATGCCGCAGCGCTTCGAGACGGCGGTGGCCTACATGGCGGTTCTGCAGATGGGGGCAGTCGCCATGCCACTGTCGATGCTGTTCGGTCCGGAGGCGATTCAGTTTCGCCTGCAAGACAGCGAAGCCGTACTGGCCATTTGTGATGAAAGCTCCATCGAGAATGTGGTCGCCGTGCGGGGTCAGTGTGCCTTGTTGCGCGCCGTGCTGGGCGTAGACGGCGCCAGTGCGCGGGCTGACTTTGACTATGCGGCTCTGCTGGCCGAGGCAAAGCCTGGATTTGCGCCGGTGGTCACTCTGGCCTGCGACCCTGCCGTACTCATTTACACCAGTGGCACCACCGGCAATCCGAAGGGGGCCCTGATCCCGCACCGCGCCTTGATCGGCAACCTCAGTGGCTTTGTCTGTAGCCAGAACTGGTTTGGCTTTGATGGTCGTGAGAATCGGCAGACGCGGGCGGTCTTCTGGTCGCCTGCCGATTGGGCATGGACCGGCGGGCTGATGGACGCGCTGTTGCCGACACTCTACTTCGGTCGCCCAATCGTCGCCTTCAAGGGGCGTTTCCAGCCGGAAACTGCGTTCCGGTTGATGCAGCGCTTCGGCGTCACGCATACATTCCTGTTCCCGACCGCGCTCAAGGCCATGATGAAGGCCTACGCGGGGACTGCGGGCAAGACCGTGCGCCAGCAGTTCGGACTGAAGTTGCAGGCCATCATGAGCGCCGGTGAGGCGGTCGGCGATGCCGTCTTCGACTACTGCCAGACACAGCTCGGTGTCACGGTCAACGAAATGTTCGGGCAGACCGAAATCAACTACATCGTGGGAAATTGCGCAAAACACTGGTTGGCCAAACCGGGCAGTATGGGCCGCGGCTACCCTGGTCACCGCGTTGCGGTGATTGACGAAACGGGACAGGAATGCGCGCCTGGTGTGGTCGGTGATGTGGCGCTGAATCGTTTCGACCTGCAAGGCCAGGCCGACCCGATCTTCTTCCTCGGCTATTGGAAAAATGAGGCTGCGACGCTCGCTAAATTCACTGGCGATTGGTGCCGAACAGGTGACCTGGCGACCTGCGATGAAGACGGTTATCTCTGGTACCAGGGGCGCTCCGACGATGTTTTCAAATCGGCCGGCTACCGTATCGGTCCGGGTGAGATCGAAAACTGCCTGGTCAAACACCCGGCTGTTGCCAACGCGGCGGTGGTGCCCAAGCCAGATCGGGAACGCGGCGCTGTGGTCAAGGCCTACGTGGTGCTGGCAGCCGATTTTGTGCGGGCCAATGGTTTTGCCAGGGGCGTTGACCCCGAGTTTGAGACGGCTGTGGTGGCTCAGCTGCAAGCCCATGTGAAGGAGAAACTGGCGCCCTACGAGTACCCCAAGGAGATTGAGTTCATAGAGGCCTTGCCGATGACGACGACCGGAAAAGTGCAGCGCCGCGTGCTACGTTTGCAGGAGGCGGAGCGCGCCGCTTTACGCGTTACGTGAGCTCTTGCGATCAGAATTGTTCATGGTCAAGCACGTTAGCGAAACTCCCGCCACCCAGTTGCTCAAAGCCCGCAAAGTGGTCTTTACCGAGCATCCTTATCCCTACCTGGAGCACGGCGGCGCCCTGCATAGCGCGGCCGTCCTGGGCTTTGATCCGTTCATGGTGATCAAGACGCTCATCATGCAGGACCATGACGCAAAACCCCTGGTCGTGCTGATGCATGGCAACCGAAAGGTCTCAACCAAGAATCTGGCGCGCCAGGTCGGGGCCAAGTCGGTGGAACCCTGCGCGCCCGAAGTGGCGAATCGGCACAGCGGTTACCTGGTCGGCGGCACGTCGCCCTTTGCGACACGCCGGTCCATGCCGGTTTACATCGAAGCGTCGATCTTGACGTTGCCGAAGATTCTCATCAATGGTGGGCGGCGCGGCTATTTGGTGGGGATTGCGCCACAGGTTTGTGTCGATCTGCTGTCAGCCAAAGCAGTGCAGTGCGCTTTGTCGGACTGAGAATTTGTGACCGTCCCGCGCTCACACTGGCAGAATACAAACTTGCCGCAGTCCATGGCAGAAGGAGCAACTTCTTGAACTCGATGCAACCTCTCTACCCCGTGTTGGCAGTCGCGCTGGCCTATTTGATCGGATCGCTGTCGTTTGCCGTCATCGTCAGCCGGGCCATGGGTCTGAGCGACCCGCGTACCTTTGGCAGTAAGAACCCCGGCGCGACCAACGTGCTGCGCTCTGGCAACAAGGGTGCGGCAGTTGCTACGCTGGTGCTGGACGCTGCCAAAGGCTGCCTGCCGGTGCTCCTGGTCAAGTGGTTTGGTGGACGTTACGGCTTGGGCGAGGGCACGATGGCGATGGTCGGCCTGGCCGCATTCATTGGGCATCTCTACCCGGTGTTCTTCAAGTTCGTCGGCGGCAAAGGGGTGGCCACAGCGTTCGGCGTGCTGATGGGGGTGAGCTGGGTGCTGGGCCTGGCCGTCGGCCTGACGTGGATCCTGATGGCCTATTTCTTCCGCTACTCGTCGCTGGCGGCGCTGACGGCTGCGGTGGCGGCGCCGGTGTATTACGTCTTCGGCGATGGGACGATCTGGTACCTGAACAAGGGCGTGCTGCTGGCGTTGTCCATCATGTCTTTGCTGCTGGTCTACCGCCATGCAGAGAACATTGGTCGATTGGTCAAGGGTACAGAGTCGCGGCTGGGCAAGAAAAAATAGGCATCCGCGACCCGCTCGCAGGATGCCTCTTGTGATCGGCGCGTGGCCTTAGACGCGCCTTCTGTACTCGGCGGTGCGGGTGTCGATTTCGACTTTGTCGCCCTGGGCGACGAAGATCGGCACGCCGATTTCGAAGCCGGTGGCGATCTTTGCCGGCTTGAGCACTTTGCCAGAGGTGTCGCCTTTGACGGCGGGCTCGGTCCAGGTGATCTCGCGCACCACGCTGGTGGGCAATTCAACGGATATGGCTTTGCCGTCGTAGAAGACGACTTCCACCGACATGCCGTCCTCGAGGTAGTTCAGGGAGTCGCCCATGTTCTCGGCTTCGACTTCATACTGGTTGTATTCGCTGTCCATGCAAACGTACATCGGGTCGGCGAAATACGAGTAGGTGCACTCCTTCTTGTCCAGAATGACCTGGTCGACTTTGTCGTCGGCCTTGAAGACGATTTCGGTGCCAAAGTTGGCAATCAGGCTTTTGAGTTTCATGCGCACGGTCGCCGAGTTACGGCCGCCGCGGCTGTATTCGGTCTTGAGGACGACCATCGGGTCTTTGCCGTGCATGATGACATTGCCGGCGCGAATTTCTTGAGCGGTTTTCATAGTAATCGTTTGAAGGTTGGCCGCCTATCGGCAGCGGGGGCTGCATGGACTGGACGCTAATCCGCCCCGGTCGTTGCAAAGCCTTGAATTTTAACGGTTTTTTTGGACAAAATTGATGAGTCGGGTGACAAGGTCTGGCTCCGACAGCTGTTGGGCGCGTGCCGTGCTGACGACCGGCTGCCATTCGTCCAGCGCCAACGCCGGTAACGGGCCGGCACGTACGCCGTTCCAGACCTGATGCCAGCGCCGTAGCGAGGCGGGGGCATCGATCAATGTGAGAAACGCTTCCAGTTTGACGTGATGCGCGTCGTCGGCTTGTGGGTAAATCTGCCAGATGAAGGGCTTGTTGGCCCACAGCGCGCGCACCAGCGAGTCTTCACCGCGCACAACATTTAGGTCGCATGACCACAGGAGGCGATCAAAGTCGATCTGGCTCAGTGTTGGCAGAAAAGTGAGCTCAAGTCGTCGCTGCTGGTTCCATGCCGGGTTCGAGTCATTCTTCTGCTCAACGCAGGTCTTGACTGCTGACGTGGCGCGACCGGCGGTGACCAGCAAGCGCGTGCGCACCAGGTCATTCGCCAATTGCGTCAGCAGCACCGAAAGCGCCGCCGGTTCATAGCAAAAGAGCGATATCAGCCGTTCGCCAGTGTGACTGATCGCCTGTTCGCGCAACCAGACGTCGCGTTGGAATCGGTCCTGTTGAGCCTCCAGATCGGCCTCGCGCAGCAGCCCACCGGTGTCGGCGCGGAATCCTGGGTAGAAGAAATGCTTTTGCACCCAGTGGCCACTCTCTGCCATCACCGGCGAGGGCAGACCATGGCAGCGCGCGACGTAACTTTCGGCACTCAGATATTCCAGATTGATCCAGCAAGCCCGTTGTCCCGTGGTCTGCATCTTGCGGCTAAAGGCGGCCTTGAACTCGGGCTCTATCTCGCAGCCGAAGGCCTCGACCAGGACATCACCGATCAGCACACTTTCAGCGTGGCGCGCATCGTCCCAGGCCTTGACTTCGACCCCACTGGCGCCACGGGGCGCCATCCAGCGCAGGGCATCGGCGTCATCGACCCACAGGCGCACCTGCTGGCAGCGCGCTGCCAGCCCGACGGCCAGGCGCCAACAGACGCCGATGTCGCCGTAGTTGTCGATCACCCGGCAAAAGATGTCCCACTGATTTCCTGAGTTCACGTCCAGGATTGTCCACAATACGCACCTATGCCAGTTTTGCCAGATTCCGAAATTCCGCCCGCTGAGGCAGTTGCCGTGTGCTCGGCTGAGGCGACGCACCCGCAGCAGTTGCTGAGTGACGTCGCCCGTCTGCCGGCTCTGCCCGGTGTCTATCGCTACTTCGACGCCGACCGCGCGGTACTCTATGTCGGCAAGGCGATCAACCTGAAGAAGCGGGTTTCAAGCTACTTTCAGAAGAGTCATGGCGCCACCCGCATCGGGCACATGGTGAGCAAGATCGTGCGCATGGAGACGACGGTCGTGCGTTCAGAAGCGGAAGCGCTGCTACTGGAAAACAATCTCATCAAGACCCTCAATCCACGTTACAACATCCTGTTTCGGGATGACAAGAGCTACCCCTATCTGAAAATCACTGGCACCGCTTTGTCGCAGAACCTGGGTTCGGAATTTGCACGGGTCGCCTACTACCGTGGCGCGGTGGAAAAGAAGCACCACTATTTCGGGCCTTACCCGAGTGCGTGGGCGGTGAAAGAGGCGATTCTGTTGATGCAAAAAGTGTTTCGCCTGCGCACCTGCGAGGACGCGGTATTCAACAACCGCAGCCGACCCTGCTTGCTGTACCAGATCAAACGCTGCTCGGGCCCCTGTGTCGGGCATATTTCGGCACCCGATTACGCGCGCGACGTGATCGATGCCGAACGCTTCTTGCGTGGCGACGCCGCACCCGTGCTGGCCACTCTTGAAGATCGCATGCTGGCGCACGCGCAAGCCCTGCGCTTTGAACACGCCGCCGAGATTCGCAACCAGATTGCGGCGCTCTCCAACGTGCTGCATCAGCAGTCGGTGGACAACGTGTCGGACCGTGACGTCGACATCCTGGCCGTCAAAGTGCAGGGGGGTCGCGCCTGTGTCAACCTGGCGATGGTGCGCGGCGGTCGCCACCTGGGGGACCGCCCCTATTTCCCTGTCCATGTGGATGACGCCAGCGCGGTTTTTTGCGACGAGAGCGAAGCAACGGTGTTGAGTGCGATGTCGGTCGAGGCGTTGGTCTTGCAGGCCTTTGTAGCGCAACACTACCTGCAGGTTCCGGTGCCGCCTTCGCTGGTGCTTAGCGCGCCGGTGGACAGCAAGTTGATCGAGACGCTGTCAGTCCAGGCGGGCATCAAGGTGAGCGCTGTCCATCAGCCGCGTGAGCAGCGCCGCGCCTGGCTGGAGATGGCGCAGACGAATGCCAGCCTGCAATTGGCACGCCTGTTGTCCGAGGAAGGCTCGCAGCAGGCGCGCACCCGCGCTCTGGTCGAAGCGCTCGATTTGGCGCTGGACGACCTCGACGCGCTGCGCATCGAGTGCTTCGACATTTCACATACCGCAGGCGAGGCGACACAGGCCTCTTGTGTCGTGTTTCAGGGGCACAAGATGCAGAGCGCCGAATACAGGCGTTTCTCCATCGATGACATCACACCGGGGGACGACTACGCTGCCATGCGCCAGGTGTTGCAACGACGCTACAGTAAATTGGCCGACGCTTTGCGCGAAGCGAGCGCAGGCGCCCAGTTCTCTGGTACCAGCGCACGCCTGCCCGACCTGGTGCTGGTCGATGGGGGCGTGGGGCAGGTGTCGATCGCTCGGCAGGTCTTTGAGCAACTCGGTTTGTCCCTGTCATTGATCGTCGGGGTCGAAAAGGGCGAGGGACGCAAGGTCGGCCTGGAGGAACTCGTCTTTGCCGACGGTCGTGACAAGATCACTCTGGGCAAGGACTCAGCGGCCCTGATGCTCGTCGCGCAAATTCGGGATGAGGCGCACCGTTTTGCGATCACCGGCATGCGTGCCAAACGCGCCAGGGTGAGGGTCGATGGCGGCAAGCTGGAAGAAATTCCCGGCATTGGTCCGAAGCGAAGGGCCAGACTGTTGCAGCGTTTTGGCGGGGTGCGCGGTGTCAGCATGGCCGGTGTCGACGATCTGGCCAAAGTGGAAGGCATCTCGCACGAGTTGGCAGAAGAGATTTACCGCGCCCTGCATTGAGCCCTGGTCTCGAATAGGCGCCGGCTCGTGCCACAATCACACCAGCATGTTTTTCACCATCCCCACCATCATGACCTGGACGCGCATCGTCGCGATCCCTCTCATCGTTGGGGTGTTCTACCTGCCCGAGTCAGCCGCCTCGCAGGCTGAGCGCAATCTGATTGCCACCGTCATGTTCGTGCTGTTCGCGGCCACCGACTGGCTCGATGGCTACTTGGCGCGCAAGCTCAACCAGGTGTCGTCCTTCGGTGCCTTTCTTGACCCGGTGGCGGACAAGTTCCTGGTCTGTGCCAGTGTGCTGGTGCTGGTCCATCTTGGGCGTGCCGATGTCTTTGTGGCCCTGATCATCATTGGTCGTGAGATTGCGATCTCGGCGCTACGTGAATGGATGGCGCAGATTGGTGCGGCCAAGAGCGTGGCGGTGCACATGATAGGCAAGCTCAAGACCGTCGTTCAGATGGTCGCGATACCCTTCCTGCTGTTTGATGGTCGGTTGTTTGGCCTGATCGACACGCATCAGTGGGGCGTCTGGCTGATCTGGATCGCTGCCGTGATGACGGTCTGGTCGATGGTCTACTACCTGCGCAAGGCGCTGCCGGAAA
>CAYHDD010000093.1:0-8740 GCA_964355195.1 uncultured Rhodoferax sp.
TGACGATCTCGCTATCGCCACAGGCAACGGCCTGCGCCGCCAGCATCACCGCCTTCAGCCCCGAGCCGCAGACAGCATTGATGGTCAGGGCTGGTGTTTCCTTGGCTACGCCGCTCTTTATCAAGGCCTGGCGTGCCGGGTTCTGTCCGACGCCCGCCGCCAGCACTTGGCCCATGATGACTTCACCCAATTGATCTGGTCCCACACCACTGCGGGTCAGCAGATCCTTGATGACCAGTGCGCCCAGGTCGGTGGCCGCGATTTTGGCCAGGCTGCCGCCGAACTTGCCGATGGCGGTACGCGATGCAGCAACGATAACGATGTCTTCCATTTGAAATCTCCTAGATAAAAAACCTGTTCACGCCTTGGCCTTCACGTAACGGCCCGGCGCTGCCTCGATAACTTGGTACTTACCTCGGCCGTATTTCTTGGGCGCAATGACCTGCTTTCCCGCCAGGGCGCCAAGCCAGTGTGACCAGTCGCTCCACCAACTTCCGGCGCACTCCGTCGCGCCCGCAGCCCACTCGCCCTGGGTCTTCGGAAATTTGCCATCATCCCGAATCCAGTGACTGCGCTTGTTGGCCGCTGGTGGATTGATGACACCGGCAATATGGCCTGAAGCGCCCATCACAAAACGCTTCTTTCCCGGCAGCACCTGGGTTGACGCATAGGCACCGCCAATCGGCACGATGTGATCCTCGCGCGAGCCATAGATGTAGACCGGCAGATCCAGTCGTCCCAAATCGACTTTAACTCCGCAAACTGTCGCTGCCCCCGGCTTCACGAGCCTGTTTTCCAGATACGTGTTGCGCAAGTACCAGGCATAGAAAGGCCCGGGCAGGTTGGTCGAGTCGCTGTTCCAGTACAAGAGGTCGAAGGGCGGTGGCGTCTCGCCTTGCAGATAGTTGCCGACCACGTAGTTCCACACCAACTCATTCGGGCGCAGGAAGCTGAAGGTGCTGGACAAGTCCTTGCCCTTCATCAAACCGCCCTTGCTCATCTCCTGCTCTCGGTACTTGACGAAAGATTCGTCGATGAACACATCGAGCACGCCAGTGTCGGAAAAATCGAGGAAAGACGTCAGGAAAGTCGCGCTCGCAACCGGCTTCTTGCCGCGCCCAGCCAACACCGCCAGGGCACAGCCCAAAATCGTGCCACCGACACAAAAGCCAAGCGCGTTGACGGGCTTGCCACCGGCAATTTCCTGCGTCACCGCAATCGCCTTGATTGCCGCGTCCTCAACGTAGTCATCCCAGCTCTTGTGCGCCAGCGAGGCATCCGGGTTGCGCCAGCTCACCACGAAGGTCCGATGACCCTGCGCCACGGCGTAGCGAATCAGCGAGTTTTCCGGCTGCAAATCAAGGATGTAGAACTTGTTGATGCAGGGCGGAATCAACAAGAAGGGACGCTCATACACCTTGGCTGTCAGAGGCTTGTATTCGATCAACTGGAACAGCTCATTTTCGAAGACGATGGCGCCCTCGGTTGTCGCCACATTCTTGCCTATCTCGAAGACACTCTCGTCGGTCATCGACACATGGCCCTGGCGCATGTCATGGATCAGGTTGCTGATGCCCTTGGCAATGCTCTCGCCCTGGGTGTCAATGGCCTTCTGCTGCGCCTGAGCGTTGAGAGCCATGAAGTTGCTCGGCGCCGCCGCGGCATTCAACTGCTCCACCGCAAAACGAATCCGCGCTCGGGTCTTGGCGTCCGCCTCTACCGCATCGGCCAAAGCCAATAGAGTACGACTGTTGAGCAGATATGCCGCCGCCGAAAACGCGGCAATCGGGTTACTGTCCCAGGCCGGACCGGCAAAGCGCTTGTCCTTGGACTTGATCGCGCCGGGTGGCCCCTGTAGCCACAACCCAGCGGCGTCCTTCAGGTACTGCTGCTGCAATTCCTGCAACTTCTCGGGGTCGAAATTGATAGCCGGCGCGGCTGGGGCCGCGCCGGCTCCAGCAGCATCTGCCTTCGGCATGGCTTGCATCAGTTTGCTCCAGCCCTCGGTCAGTGATTGCTGAAACTGCTGCGCCGACTGCGCCCAAAACTCGGGGGATGGCTGTGTCATGCTGGGTCCTGTCTGCATTGGCTCGGAAAGGAAAATCCGAGTATGCCAGATGCCCGGCACGCCTTCATGCCAAGGTGCTGGAAATCGAGCATATCACCCCTGCAAATTTGCCCAGGATGCCTTCACCGACTGCTTGAGCACTTGACCGGAGCGCCACAGCGCCGAGCCCCGCACTTTCACCAAAATACCGTCCTTCCACGCCTTCCAGCGTGGATAGCCCCAGGCAAACCAGCGCAATTGCATCAGCGCCGGCTGGGTCAGTTGAAACAACCGCGCCAGCAGAGCCGTACCGGCCAACTTGGCGCCCAGCAACAAGATCACGCCGAGCGTGGCGCGGCCTTGGCTGAACAGATACAAAGCGAGCAATTTCAACGGCAGCAAAGCCAGCATCGGCACCGCGAAGACCAGCAAAGCTGCGCGCGGCGACAAGCCTGTAAGCTTTCGCTCCAGAGCGGCCCACAGCGGCACGCGTGCCAGACGCGCAAAGGCAGCAGCCAGAGGTTCCCATCCCCATTCTTCAAACAGCAGAAAGGCGGCGATCGGCGCAAACAACAAGCCGCGCAGCAGTTTTTTGACTGTCTTCATGCCCTTGCGCAGCAGCGGCAGGGTCGATCAGGCGACGGCTGCATGCACCTTGTCGTAGGCGCGCAGCAGCCTGTGATGCATCTCACACCCCTCCAGCGCCAAGCCGGGCGAGCCAATCCCCATGAAACGGTCCATTTGCATGATCAGAGCATGCGCTTGCGTCACCGCACCGGCACCGTACAGCTGGCGCAAGGAATCCAGGTACGGGCCGCTGTCACCCATCTCCGCCAAATTGATCAAGCTCTCGATGCAGGCGTAGACTTTGCGCCGTTGAGGGTTGAGTTGGTCAAAGTGCCGAATCCAGTCGCAACCCTCCAAGGTGGCCGCCTCGTCACCAATGGCCAACGCCAGTAGGGTTTTAAGTTCACCCACGCGCAGGTCGCTCCAGAACGAACCCGGGTCAGCCGCCAGCCCGATCACCGCTGCCACCGGGCGCTGATCGGCCAGGGCCGACTCGTTCAAGGCGTCGAGTAGGTCGGTGCATTCCTCATCGTCCAGATCGGTCAAATTCAGGATCGCCTCGCGGATTTCATTGCCGACACTGTTGTTCTCAAACTCCAGGTCATCCACCGGGTAAATCTCTGACACCCCTGGCACCAGAATCCGGCAGGCGTAGACACCCAGTTGGGTGAAATCCGCCACATAGATTTCGTGACCGTCGCGTTGCAGACAGTCAAGCGCCCAAGCGCAGTCTTGCGCCGTGTTGCTGCTGAAATTCCAGTCGCAGAATTCGTGATCCGGCTGGGCACCCAGGAACTTCCAGTGAATGACGCCGCTCGAATCAACAAAATGAATTTCAAGGTTGGTCGAACTGGCGACTTCTTCCATGTCAAACCCGGGCACCGGAAAGCCCGCCAGCGCATCGAGCGCACGGCCCTGCAGCAGTTCGGTCAGCGCGCGCTCGAGGGCAATCTCAAAGCGCGGGTGGGCACCAAAGCTGGCGAAGCAGCCCTGATCTTCAGGGTGCAGCAGGGTCACATTCATCACCGGATACTTGCCCCCCAGCGAGGCATCCTTAACCAGAATGCCAAAGCCGGCCGTGCGCAACGCAGCAATGCCAGCGGCTATGCGCGGATAGCGCGCCAACACAGCGTCGGGGACGTCAGGCAGGCAAATGCCCTGGCTGATGACACGAAACTTGACGTAGCGCTCCAGGATCTCGGACAACGCCTGGGCGCGTGCCTCGGCTTGCGAGTTACCAGCCGACATGCCGTTGCTGACGTAGAGATTGCCGATGATGTTGACCGGAAACCACGTCACGGCACCATCGCGCTGGCGCGTGTATGCAATGGCGCAAATGCCGCGACCGACGTTGCCCGAATTGAACTCGACCAAACTGCTGGCCGGCACACTGTCCTGTGGGTTGTAGAACTTGTGCAATTCGGGATTCAGCAGTTCCACTGGCCAGCGATCATCCGCGCCCGGTACAAACCAGCGCTCCTGCGGGTAATGCACATAGGAACGCTCGGCCACGTCCGGCCCCAGGTAGTAGTGAGTCCAGAAATAGTTGGTCGACAGACGCTCCAGGAACTCGCCCAGCGCGCTGGCCAGGCAGGCCAGGCGCGTCGCACCCTTGCCATTGGTGAACAAGAGCGGGCAGTCGCGGTCGCGGATATGGACCGACCAGATGCCCTCCACCGGATTGAGCCAACTGCGTTCCTCAATGTGAAAGCCCAAGGCTTGCAAGCGGGTTTGAAGGGTGAGAATGGTCGACTCTAGCGAGGCGTCCTTTCCGGGGATGAAGTTTTCAGTATGCATAGCATCCAGCATACCGCACAACGAGACCCCAACACAGTGACGCTAAACTCGGTGCACCGCCACTGGCCCTGTGCATGCTGGAGACCTTCATGATTCTCGAACTCGCCGACATCCGTATCCACGCCGGACAAAATACAGCCTTCGAAGAGGCCATCGCACGCGGCCTGCAGACCGTTATCAGCCAAGCCCAGGGCTTTCGGGGCTACAAACTCAATCGCGGCCTTGAAAGCCCCGAGCGCTACCTGCTCCAGATCTTTTGGGACTGCCTCGAGAACCACACAGTCGGCTTTCGACAGTCAGAGGCTTTTGCCACCTGGCGCGCCATCGTCGGACCGTTCTTTGCGGCGCCACCGGTGGTGGAACATTTCGACCTTGTGACCAAATCCTGAATGGGGACCATCATGGCCTATGTTTTCACCCCCCCGCCCACCGTTGCGGTTCCGGTTCTTGGCAGCGCCCTGCTCTTTCCGGTGCACCGCATTTACTGTGTCGGTCGCAATTACGAGGAACACGCCAAGGAAATGGGCTTCAGCGGTCGCGAGCCGCCCTTCTTCTTCATGAAACCGGCCGACGCAGTGTTGGTAGTGCAGCCCGGTGAAATCGGTCGCCTTCCCTACCCGAGCCTGACCAGGAACCTGCAGCACGAAATCGAACTGGTGGTGGCCATCGGCAAAGGCGGTAAGAACATTGCGGCAGCCGACGCCCTGCAACACGTCTTTGGCTACGCTGTAGGGTTGGACATGACGCGGCGCGACTTGCAAAACGACATGAAAAAGCAGGGCCGCCCCTGGTGTATCGGCAAAGGCTTCGACAAGGCGGCACCCATCGGCCCCATCACGCCAGCGCATGCGGCGGGCGACATCGCCCAGGCCGAGATTTATCTGCAAGTCAATCAGCAGGAGCGTCAGCACAGCCAGGTCTCCAAACTGATCTGGAACATTGCCGAGACCATCGAGCATCTGTCCGCCGCCTGGGAACTGCAGGCGGGCGACCTGATCTATACCGGCACGCCGGAGGGCGTGGCAGCGGTCGTGTCGGGTGACCGCATGACCGGTGGCATCACCGGCCTGGAGCCGATCACACTGACGGTCGAATAACACGCGACCCAACACGGTTCATGCTGCGCAAGCCCATCAAACACTGCTCAGACTGTGGCGCCAGCGCGGTCTACCGAATACCGGACGATGGCGACACCAAGCCGCGCGCCGTCTGCCCGGCTTGCCACACGGTGCACTACGAAAACCCCTTGATCGTCGTCGGCACGGTGCCGTACTGGGGAGACAAAGTCCTGCTATGCAAGCGCAACATCGAGCCGCGCTGGGGAAAGTGGACGCTACCCGCCGGCTTCATGGAACTGGCGGAAACGGTGGCCGAGGGCGCCGCCCGCGAAACCCTGGAAGAATCGGGCGCCGAATTCGAGCTGGAAGGCTTCTTCTCCCTCATCAATGTCGCCCAGGTGGGCCAGGTCCACATGTTCTACCGCGCCCGTTTGCTCAGCGACACCTTCAACCCAGGCTTTGAAACCATCGAGGCGCGCCTGTTTGCCGAGCATGAGATTCCCTGGGATCAAATCGCATTCCGCACGGTCAAGGAAACCCTGGCCCGGTACTTCCAGGACCGGGCCGTCGGTCACTTCAACTTTCATGCCGTTGACATCGTCTGATTCCACTTCCAAATCACTTGTGTCTAGGCGCCGAGCCGCAGGCAGTGCTGTAGCATGGCAAGGTGCGACAACAACGACACCGATGACTTGGAAATGCAATGACACGGCTGCCGCGCGTATCGCCATGACCAAAGTCTGGCTTTACCGCGTCAGCGCCTACCTGCTGGTCAACTTCGTTGACGACCCGGTCTGGTTGGCCCTCCTATTTTGCTAGGGTGTCATGCTGCCCTGTTACATCGTCCTCGACCTTGAAACAACCGGCGGCAGCGCGGTGCATGACCGCATCACTGAGATCGCTGCGGTGCGCATTGAGAATGGTCGGGAGGTGGCCCGCTGGAGCAGCCTGGTCAACCCGGGCACGACGATCTCGATGTTCATCGAAAGGCTGACGGGCATCAGCAACCAGATGGTGCGGCAAGCACCTGCTTTTTCAGAGCTTGTCCCGCGTCTGCTGGAGCTCTTGGACGGCGCCGTGCTGGTGGCGCACAACGCGCGCTTTGACCACGGCTTCCTACAAAATGAAATGGCGCGGCTGGGGATCAGCTTGCGGGTGAAGACGCTGTGCACGGTGCGCCTGTCACGTCTGCTCTATCCACAACACCGAGGCCACGGCCTGGATGCCATCATGCAGCGCCATGGCCTGAGCAGCGCGGCGCGGCATCGCGCCATGGGTGATGTGGAGA
This sequence comes from uncultured Rhodoferax sp., assembly GCA_964355195.1. Lineage (GTDB taxonomy): Bacteria > Pseudomonadota > Gammaproteobacteria > Burkholderiales > Burkholderiaceae_C > Rhodoferax. The sequence continues at coordinate 6,758 of CAYHDD010000093.1, forward strand.
TGGTGCTGGCCTGGCTTGAGCTTGCTGGGCGCGAACTGGGTGTCGAACAAGTCAGGCGTCATGCCAGCGCCCTTGTGCAAGGCAGCGCGGCAGTCCCGCCCCAACTCGAAACAGCGCTGACCGAGATACCGGAATCAAGCGGCGTCTACCTGTTTTACGGCGAGGGGCCGATTCCCCTGTACATCGGCAAAAGCGTCAACCTGCGCAAGCGCGTGTTGTCGCACTTCCAGGCCTCGGACAAACAGGCGCGCGAGATGCGCATCGTGCAGGAGATCCGGCGCATCGAGTGTGTCGAAACGGCGGGCGAGCTCGGCGCCCTGCTACTGGAAGCGCGCTTGATCAAGGACAAACAGCCGCTGCACAACCGCCAACTACGCCGCCAGAGCACGCTGTGTGCCTGGCGCTTGAACCCAGACGCCGGTGCCCGGCCCCTGCTGAGCCTGGTGCGCGGTGAGGAACTCGATGCTGCCCAATTTGACCGGATGTACGGCGTCTACCGCTCCAGAGCGCAGGCGCTCACCGCCCTGCGCGATCTGGCTGAGCGACACGCTCTGTGCCCACAAGCCCTCGGCATCGAGTCCAGCCAGGGCCACTGTTTTGCAAACCAACTTGGCCGCTGCAAAGGCGTCTGCTGCGGCCAGGAGAAACCCGAGCTGCACCACCTGCGCCTGCAACTGGCACTCACCGAGCACCGCCTGAGAGCCTGGCCCTACCCTGGCAAGATCGGCCTGCGCGAACACAAGACCGGAACCGACCAAACCGACATTCACGTGTTTCATCAGTGGCGGCACCTGGCCACGGTGCACGACGAGGCGGAATTGGCCGATGTGCTGAGCGGCGTCGACCAAGTCCTTGCCTTTGATCTCGACACCTACCGCCTGCTCCTAAAACAGCTCGCTGCACCTCACAAAAGCCACGTTGAACTGCTGCGCTTTGACTCATGACTCAAACCGCACTTACCTTGACTCACCCCGGCCGGGCGCTGCGCCGCAAGGCTGGCGACGCTGTGCTCGACCTGGTGCTGCACATTCCCGCCTCCACGGAACAAGTCGTGGAGCGCGCCGAGCTGCGCGCACGCAGCCTGGGCCGCAAAGCGGCGCGCCAAGCCAGCCTGACCGCCGCCTCGCTGGCGTTGCCGCCGGGTGTGCTGAGCTGGCTGACGATCCTGCCGGAGTTGATCGCGGTCTGGAAACTGCAAGCGCAGTTGGTATCCGACATTGCCGCCATTTATGGCAAGACCGCTGTGCTGGGCCGCGAGCAAATGCTTTACTGTCTGTTCAAACACATCTCCGCCCAGCTCTTTCGCGATGTGCTGGTGCGGGTCGGCGAACGCTTCGTGATGCAACGCGTGTCCCAGAGCTTCCTTCAGTCCGCCGCGCGGACGCTGGGCGTCAAAGTGACGCAACGAGTTCTTGGCAACAGCGCAACGCGCCTGGTGCCGCTGATCGGCGCCGTCGGCGTGGGCGCCTACGCCTACTTTGACACCACCCAAGTCGCCAAGACCGCCATTGAACTCTTCTCCAAAGACATTATTCTGGACTGATCTCAGTGGTTGACCGTGGTGCCAGCGGATGAGGATGTTCCATTGAAACATTCGCACTACGACCTCAAATGGAGTTTTCACTACCCGTCATAATGCCCGCTGTAGTCTCCAAGTTTCTTGCGGTGACTCAGGCAATCATGATGAACACAATCAAACGCGTTCTTGCGCCGCCGGTATTTCCAGGCGATGAGGAAAAAACACGCCGGGCCAGTTTTCTCAACGAGGTTGTCTGCATCAACCTGCTTTTTGGGGCGCTGATCACTGTTGCTGTGCTACTTGGCAACAACGTCTCCACCAAGTCGCAGATGATCGTAATCCTGTGGCTGGTCTTGCTCGCGCTCGGCTGGCTCATCTTGCACACAGGTAGAGTTGCCCTTGTCGCGTTCACCCTGTCCACTATCTGCTTCATTTTTCTGACCGGTGCGAGCATCAGTTTGGGA
>CAYHDD010000094.1:0-1731 GCA_964355195.1 uncultured Rhodoferax sp.
ACTTTGCACGTGGGTGCGCCGGGGGTCAATTCGGATGCAGCGCTAGGCGCGCCGAGGCAGCTTGGGCGAGCCCCAAGCAAGGAGGCGCAACGCTGCGATGCGCCGAATTCACCCTCGGCCCGAAGGGTTGGAGTCAAACGGGGAGTCTGCGTCGTTGCGTCCCTTAGCAATGGGCTCGCCATTGCCTGCGCGCCGCGCCTAGCATCCATCCCCGTTTCACTCCAACGCATCCCGCGTGCACAGTCCGACAGGCTCCTAGCGCGTCAAGCCGCAGCCGCGCAGAATCAGCGACACCACATGCTCGGTCGCGCGGGTATGGTCGGGTGGCGCCAATTCAGGCACGCCCAGCACTGCGCTGACCTGCACATCGAAATCGGCATAGGTCTGAGTCGCTGCCCAGATCGTGAAGAACAGATGAACCGAGTCGACCGGCGCCATGCAGCCGGATGCGACCCAGCCGTCAATCACCGCCGCCTTGGTCTGCACCAGTTCGCGCAGTTCGGTTGCCAGCAGCGATTTCAATACCGGGGCGCCATGCAAAAGCTCATTGGCGAAAACCTTGGAAGCATGCGGCCGTTGCACCGATAAGGTCATCTTGGCCCGGATGTAGGTCTCAATTGCCCCTCGCGGATCGGCCTGGGGCGTGATGCCCACAGTGGGGACCAGCCAGTCTTCCAGCGTGCGCGCCAGCACAGCCCGGTAGAGCGCCAGTTTGCTACCAAAATAATAGTGCAGGTTGGCCTTCGGCAGACCCGAAGCTTCGGCGATGGCAGCCATGGTGGCGCCGCCAAAACCGGCACGCGCAAACACGCGCTCCGCCGCCGCCAGAATCAGGGCCTCGTTCGCCTTGCGAATCTGGCCTTTGCTGGCCTCCTCAGCACCGGCGCTCGACGGCTTGACGGAGATCGGGATCATTGCTCTTGAAAGTTGGGGGCTTGTAGCTTCAAGGTTTCACAAACGTGAGCGCGCCAAGGCCACATACCAGTCCAGACAAGCCGGGTTGGCCATCGACTCTCTGTTGACGACTTTCTCCAATGCTTCACCCAACAACAGTTTCTTGATGGGCAGCTCCTGCTTCTTGCCCGAGAGCGTACGCGGAATCTCGGTCACTTGAAAGATCTCATTGGGCACAAATCGCGGCGACAAGGCGATCTTGATGACCTCATTGATCTTTGTGCGCAAGGCCGTGTTCATCGTCAAGCCGTCGCGCAGCACGACAAACAAGGGCATGTAACTCTCACGCCCCAGGTATTCAAGATCGACGACCATCGAGTCCAGCACCTCCGGCAAGGCTTCGACCGCACTATAAAGCTCACTGGTGCCCATGCGCAAGCCGTGGCGGTTGATGGTGGCGTCGCTGCGCCCGTAAATGATGCAGCCACCGTTGCGCCCTACCTTCAGCCAGTCACCGTGGCGCCAGACGCCGGGGTACATGTCGAAATAGCTCGCCAGGTAGCGCTTGTTGCCCGCGTCGCCCCAGAAGTAAAGCGGCATGCTCGGGATCGGTTGGCTACACACCAGTTCACCAACTTCGTCGGTCACCGCCTGGCCCTGCTCGTTCCACGCCTGCACCGCGCAACCCAGCAAGCGGCACTGCATTTCACCCGGCACCTGGGGCAATTCCCGGTTTCCGCCAATGAAAGCGCCACAGAAGTCGGTACCGCCGGAAATATTGCACCACCAGATGTCGCCCCCACGCTCGTTCGCTGCGCGTAACTCCCTGCCCCCCGA
>CAYHDD010000094.1:1831-8692 GCA_964355195.1 uncultured Rhodoferax sp.
GGGGGCTAATTCCTCTTGGGGCGGCCCGGCGCGGAATTGCTCGCCCCCACGCTCGTTCGCTGCGCGTAACTCCCTGCCCCCCGAGGGGGCTAATTCCTCTTGGGGCGGCCCGGCGCGGAATTGCTCGCCCCCACGCTCGCTGGCGGTGCGCCGTGCCCTAAGGCTTCGAAACTGCTCGGTGCCCCAGGTTTGGGCTTCGACGCTGAGCGGCGAACCGGTGGTGCCCAAGGCACGTACGCGCGACAGGTCGCCACAGGCGCGCAACTCAACACCGGCTTTCTGGCAGTTGGCATAGAAGGCTGCGCCCGCGCCAAAGAAGGTGACGCCAAGTTCGGCCGCGAAGCGCCACAAGGTGGTCCAGTCGGGTGCACACTTGTTGCCCTGCGCGTCCACCGCCGGGCCAGCCGGGCTGCCATCAAAAATGCAACAGGTGGCCCCGGTGAGCAAGCCGCTGAGCTGGGCGTTCCACATCACCCAGCCAGTGGAGCTGTACCAGTGGTAGCGTTCGCCCAGCGAGTTGGCGGCGTAGCTGCACCCAACGTCGTTGTGCAGGCACTTCAGCGCCAGCGCCACCAGCACCGTGCCGCCATGACCGTGCACGATGGGTTTGGGCAGGCCGGTGGTGCCGCTGGAGTAGACAATCCACAGCGGGTGATCGAACTCTAGCCAGAGCGGCTCGAAAGCGGCCACCGCGGCGTCGTCGCGGCTGACGGCCCCGGCAAAGCTGGTGCAGTCGGCAAGCGGTGCTGCGAGCTCGGCGCTGGGTCGCAGATGGCTGTGCAAAATCAGATGCCGCACCGAAGGCAGGGCAGCGCAAAGTTCCGCGATAACCGGCATGCGGTCAAGATCGCGACCGCCATGGCTCACACCGTCACAGGCGATCAGCACTTTGGGCTGAATTTGCGTGAAGCGGTCCAGCACGGCCTTGCTGCCCATATCGGGCGCGCAGATGCTCCACACCGCACCCACGCTCACCGTCGCCAGGAAAGCGACCATGGCCTGCGGTATATTGGGCAGGTAGGCTGCAACACGGTCGCCGGGTTGAACGCCCTGCGCCAGCAAATGCAAGGCCAGTGAGGCCACCTGACGTCGCAGCTCGGGCCAGCTGGGTTCCTGGGCCGGTGCGTGGCCCAAGCTCTTTTCACTGTGACTCAGAATCGCCGCACAGCCGGCGCCGTGCGCTCCCGCCACATGCCGAAACACCTGATGCGCGTAGTTGGTCTTGGCGCCGACAAACCAGCGGGTACTGGGCATGGAAGCGCCATCGCACACCACACTGTGCGGCGTCGGGGACCGCATGTCAAAGTAGTCCCAAATGCTTTGCCAAAAAGCATCGAGATCAGAGGTTGACCAGCGCCACAGCGCGTCGTAACTGTCAAACGACAACCCCCGTTGTGCACCAAGCCAATCCTGATAGAGACGAATTTGAGGGACGTACGCGGGCATGGCTCTTCAATATATTCAGTGGCCGGGACAGACTGGATCGCTGCTCAACTCTGGCGCACGCTACTTGGGTTGCTCTGCGGCAAGACGCTGGCTCTTCCAGTACACGTCATCGCCGGGTTGGCCGCCAACGCCGTGGCGGTTCAGCACTCGCGCGAGTACAAACAGCAGGTCGCTCAAACGGTTGAGATACTGGCGTGGCGCGTCGTTAAGCACCTCCTGCGACTCCAGCGCCACCACCGAGCGCTCGGCCCGACGCGCCACGGTGCGGCACACATGCGAAAGCGATGCAGCGCGCGTTCCGGCCGGCAAGATGAATTCCTGTAACCGCGGCAGGGCGTTGTTGTAGTGCTCCAAGGCCTCATCCAGCGCCAGCACGGCCTCGGGTTTGAGGAGCTGAAAGCCTGGAATCGACAGCTCTCCGCCAAGGTTGAATAGCTGGTGCTGGATTTCCACCAGCAGCGCACGCACATCCGGTGGCATGTCTTCACACAGCAACACGCCCAGCTGCGAATTGAGTTCGTCCACATCGCCCATGGCGTGCACCCGCAAGCTGCTTTTGGAGACGCGGGTGTTGTCCCCCAGACCAGTCGTCCCTTGGTCGCCCGTGCGGGTGGCGATTTGCGTCAGTCGTTGTCCCATGATGATGTTCCTCTGCTGCGCCTATTGTTGCAGCAAAATACGAACCGTCGGCTTGCCGCGTGACAGCGCCACGATGAAACCACGGCCAGCCCATTTTGTCCAACCCTGGAAGATCCTGTGAACACATCTGCTGAACAAACCCAAGCCTGCCTTACCCTCCAGCGCGAGGTCCCTCCAGTCCTGCTCGACAGCTTGAAACTGCGCTTCGGCGATAGCTTTTCGACTGCGCTGGCGGTACGCGAGCAACACGGGCGCGACGAATCGCCTCTGACAGCGCCGCCGCCGGCTGCCGTGGTGTTTGCTGGCAGCACCCAGGATGTGGTGGATGCGGTGCGCTTGGCGGCGGCCTTCAGTGTGCCGGTAATTCCGTTTGGCGTCGGCAGCTCACTGGAGGGTCATTTGTTGGCAGTGCAGGGTGGCATCAGCATTGACCTCAACCGCATGAACCAGGTGCTGGCAGTCAATCCGGAAGACCTGACCGTGACCGTGCAAGCCGGCGTGACGCGCAGGCAGCTGAACGAGGCCGTGAAGAGCAGCGGTTTGTTCTTTCCGATTGATCCGGGTGCCGATGCCACGCTTGGCGGCATGAGCGCCACGCGCGCCAGCGGGACCAACGCGGTACGCTACGGCACCATGCGCGAGAACGTTTTGGCCCTGGAAGTGGTCAGCGCCAACGGCGACGTTGTGCGTACCGGCACGCGTGCCAAGAAGAGCAGCGCCGGCTATGACTTGACGCGCTTGTTTGTCGGTTCCGAAGGTACGCTGGGCATCATCACCGAGATTACGGTCAAGCTCTACCCACTGCCGGAAGCGATTTCGGCGGCAGTTTGTTCGTTTCCAAGCATCGAAGCGGCTGTGCGCAGCACGATCCAGATCATCCAGATCGGCATTCCGATCGCCCGCGTCGAGTTGCTCGACGGCAATACCGTGCGCATGGTCAACACCCATTCCAAACTGAGTCTGCGCGAGGAGCCCCTGCTGCTGATGGAATTTCACGGCTCGCCGGCAAGTGTCAAGGAGCAGGCTGAATCGGTGCAGGAAATCACCGCCGAGTTTGGCGCAACGGCATTCGAGTGGGCGAGCACACCCGAAGAGCGCACACGGCTGTGGACCGCCCGCCACAACGCCTACTTTGGCGCCATTCAGTCCCGCCCCGGTTGTCGGTCGATTTCAACCGACACCTGCGTGCCGATTTCGCGTTTGGCGGATTGCCTGCTGGACTCGGTGGCGGAGGCTGATGCCACGGGCATCCCGTACTTCCTGGTGGGTCATGTCGGTGATGGCAACTTTCATTTCGGCTACCTGATCGATCCAGCACAACCCGAAGAGCGTGAGACGGCGGAGAAGCTGAACCATTCGCTGGTCATGCGTGCCCTGCGTCTGGGCGGAACCTGCACCGGTGAGCACGGTATCGGCCTGCACAAAATGGACTTCCTGGTGGCCGAAGCAGGCGACGCGGCGATCGAGATGATGCGCAGCATCAAACGCGCGCTGGACCCGAAGAACATCATGAACCCAGGCAAGATTTTCACGCTCTGATCCTGACGGCGATCGGGCACGGCCTGGTGTGACAGCCGGTTTGATGTGGGCCGGCAAGCACCACCACTTAGGGCGCAGCACAACGCTGAAGCTTTTCAATCAAGCCGTTAAGCTCGTCCAGCGAGCCAAAGTGGATACTGACTTCACCCATTTCTTCCAGGCGCCCAGCACGCTTGACCCGCTTCTTCACGTGCACTTCGACCTCGGCGGCGAGCAAATCCGACAGTTCGTCTTCGACACGCTTGATGTCACGGGACTTTTCCTTCTTTTGCTTCACCGAAGTTAGGGCGAACTCGGCGCCCAGCTTCTTGGCCAGACTTTCTGCTTCCCGCACCGACAGTTTCCTGGCGCTGATTTGTGTGGCCGCTGTGATCTGTGTGGCGCGGTCGAGCGCCAACAATGCGCGAGCGTGACCCATGTCAAGATCGCCCGCCATCAACATGGTCTGCACCGGATCTGCCAGATTAAGTAGGCGCAACAAGTTGCTGGCTGCACTGCGGGAGCGCCCCACAGCTTGTGCAGCAAGTTCGTGAGTGAGCCCAAACTCTTTCACCAAGCGTTGCAAACCTTGGGCTTCTTCCAGAGGATTCAGATCCTCCCGCTGCATGTTTTCAATCAGGGCCATGGCAGCGGCGGACTCATTGGGAACATCACGCACCAGTACCGGCACGCTGTCGAGGCCGGCCAGTTTGGCGGCTCGGAAGCGCCGCTCGCCGGCAATGATTTCGTATTTCCCACTGTGGGGGCCGTCCACTAGTTGGCGCACCAAAATCGGCTGCAAGATGCCTTGCACCTTAATGGATTCGGCTAGTTCATACAAGGCGCCCTCGTCCATGCGCGTGCGTGGCTGGTACGTGCCCGGCACCATGTCGGTCAGCAGCAATGAGGCCGGCAAGCCCGGGCTCATCGGGTTGCCGGCGGAGGCATCAAAGCCTGTCTTGTCACTCATGTTGGGGCCGAACAATGCTTCCAGTCCACGTCCCAGGCCTTTGGGTTTTTTGGTAACCATTTTATCTTTGTCCTTTTTAAATTTTCTCAAAAGGGGGTGCCAGTTCGGACGCCCACCGACTCAACAGCTCGTGGCCTTCGGGCCAGGCCCCCAGGGCGGAGTCGGCGTTGATGTGGCCGCTCGTTCCGCAATCGAAGAAGGTTGCGCCCCACGCTTGGGCAAAGCTGCGTGCCCGTTCAAAACTGCAATAAGGGTCGTTGCGACTGGCCACCAATAGACTCGGGAAAGGCAGGGTGCGCATATCGACCGAGGACCAGTTTGCAAGGACCGGCTGTAGCGCTGCGTTTGCCGGATCGCCCGGCGCCACCAGGAACGCGCCTTTGACGAACTGAGGATTGCGCGAGTGGGCGGCCCAGGCAGCCACCAAGAGGCAGCCCAGACTGTGCGCGACCAGCGTCACCGGCGTCTTGTGTTCCAACAAGCCCTCCTCCAACCGTGCAATCCAGTCACCACGCAGAGGACGCAGCCAATCGTGCTGTTCGACACGCTGATAGCCGTACACCGCCTCCCAGCGGCTCTGCCAATGCTCTGGCCCCGAGCTTTGCCAACCTGGCAATACCAGCACATCGACCGACCTCACTCTTGCCACCGCGAGTCAACTAACAGCATCACGGTACCCATTTACATCTGTCCCTGCTTCTCGATCATCTCCTGCGCAAAGGCGACAAACGCTTGTGCCCCCTTGCTCGACGGGTCAAACAGCAAGCCCGGAACACCATAGCTGGGGGCCTCGGCTAGACGCACATTGCGCGGAATAATGGTGTCGAAAACTTTGTTACCAAAATGCGCCTTGAGTTGCTCGCTGACCTGTTGCTGCAAGGTGATGCGGGGATCAAACATGACACGCAAGAGACTGATGCCGATCAGTTCCTTGTTGAGGTTGGCGTGTACCTGTTTGATCGTGTTCACCAAGTCAGTCAGCCCCTCCAGCGCAAAGTACTCGCACTGCATGGGAACGAGCACACCATGGGCGCAGCACAAACCATTGAGCGTCAACATGGAGAGCGACGGAGGGCAATCGATCAGGACAAAGTCATAGTCTGGCAGGACCGGAACCAATGCTTGCTTGAGGCGCTTCTCACGTCGCTCCAAATCAACCAGTTCAACCTCGGCGCCCGACAGTTCACGGTTGGCGCCAAGAATATCGTAGCTGCAAGCACCCGCCAGCAGTTTGTCGCTCTTGACCCTGACCTCTGCGATGGAAGCCGACTCCAGCAAGACGTCATAGACCGTCAACTCCATCGTGCGCTTGTCGATCCCTGAACCCATGGTCGCATTGCCCTGAGGGTCAAGATCGATCATCAGCACGCGTCGCCCCATCTTGGCCAGACCAGCCGCCAGATTGACAGTTGTCGTGGTCTTGCCAACGCCACCCTTTTGATTGGCGACACAGAAAATCTTGGCCATGAATGGGAACTCTGGGTTAAGGAAAGTGAAACAGAAATTCAGCGTGCCATCGCGAGCTTGACACCAAACCCAAGCAAGAACAGGCCTGCCAATTTTTCCAGCCAGACCGAAACCTTCGGATTGGCTCGCAGGCGCTCAGCCAGAAAGTGTGTCAACAAGACCACCGTCAACCCGTAGGTAAAGGTAAGCAGCGCAATAGTGGCCGCCATGACGGCAAACGTTGTCAGCCCTTGATGCCGCGCCGGATCCACAAATAAGGGGAAGAAGGCCATGTAAAACACAATCGCCTTCGGATTGAGCAGGGTGATCATGAGCGCCTGGTTCATGTAGTGGTGCGGTTTGATGTTCAAGATCGGCGCCGCACCAGGCTTCGCCAGAAGCATCTTCCCACCCAACCAAGCCAGGTAGACGGCACCCAACCACTGCACAGCATTGAACGCTGCGGGATAGGCACCAAGCAAGGCAGCCACGCCGGCCACTGCCAGCCACATCAGGACCTGATCACCCAGAATGACGCCCAGAGTGGCAGCCAACCCGCCATTGACGCCACCCTTGCTGGTGGACGTGATCAATGCCAGGTTGCCGGGACCAGGAATCAACAAAAACACAAGGGTTGCAACGACAAATGCACCGTAATCGACCACACCAAACATCAAGACTCCTTCTTCCAGATGGTCAGAGTTTACGTTACGTTTTTCGCATCCAGACAATGCAGCGCTCGGCACCCAACAGCGGCACCGTGAGTTGTTCCACGTGAAACACCCCGATCCTTGTCGGTAAAGCCGCGATTTCATCAACCGGTTGCTTGCCCTTCATAGCCA
>CAYHDD010000095.1:0-8619 GCA_964355195.1 uncultured Rhodoferax sp.
TCAAGTTTGGCGGTCAGACTGGCGAAGCTGGCCGCAGCGGCGTTGGCTGCCGCTGACTTGCCAGGGCTTTCCGTGCGACCAGGCGGGTCCGTGGTTGGCTTCTTGGCGGAAGAGGGGGTCACGAGGGTGCTCACCCCTCAAATATAGCGTGGGTGTGGCGGTTTGCGACACAAAAACAAAAATGGCACCGAATGCGGTGCCATTTGAAGAAACCGGCAGTGACTACAGGGGTACTTTCTTCAGCATTTCAATGCCGATCTTCCCGGCCGCAATCTCACGCAACGCCGTTACACCGGGCTTGTTCTTGCTGACAACCTTGGCCGCATGGCCCTGGCTCAGCATGCGTGCGCGGTACGTGGCAGCCAATACCAACTGGAAGCGATTTGGGATTTGCGTCAGACAGTCTTCGACGGTGATACGTGCCATGGATTCTCCGAGATATAGGTGGTGTGCACTAGCCGATGTGCAAAGCTTTGAATACTTCAGCGCGTGCCCGGCGTTGTGCCGAAAACTTGAGCCGTTGCGAGTGAACGATGGCTTTCAGATCAAAAAGCGCCCGGTCAAACATCTCGTTGATTATAACGAAGTCGAAGTGCTGGGCCTGAGCCACCTCGAGCGCGGCATTTCTGAGCCTCAGTTCGATCACCTCGGGAGCGTCCTCGCCGCGACGCTCCAGACGGGAGCGTAACTCTTCCCAGCTCGGGGGCAGAACGAAGATCGTGATGGCGTTGGCAAAGATCTTTTTGACCTGCATGGCACCCTGAAAATCAATCTCAAGAACCACGTCGGCGCCCTGAGTCATACGCTCCTCAATCGCCTTCTTGGACGTGCCGTAGCGTTGGTCGTGCACACTGGCCCATTCGAGGAAGGCATCGGCCTGGACCATCGCGTCGAACTCTGGTTTGGAGACGAAATAGTATTCGCGCCCATGTTTTTCCTGCCCGCGCGGTGCACGGGTGGTGTGCGACACCGAGGGTTGTACGTGCGAGTCCAACTCCAACAGGGCCCTCACCAGGCTCGATTTCCCAGCCCCGCTGGGAGCCGCGACGACAAACAAATTTCCGGGATAGTCCATGGTGGGCGCTCATTCTATGTTCTGGACCTGTTCGCGCAGTTGCTCGATCAGAACTTTCATGTCAACGGAAATGTGCGTCAACTCCAGCGCGGCAGATTTCGAACCCAGGGTATTGGCTTCGCGGTGGAGTTCCTGAATCAGGAAGTCGAGTCGTTTGCCTATTTCGCCACCCTTGGTAATCAAACGCTCGATTTCGTCGATGTGGGATACCAGGCGGGTGATTTCTTCCGCGACGTCAATTCGAATGGCAAAGGCGGTGGCTTCGGCCAGCGCGCGATCCTGTGCCATCTCAGGCAACTGGCTGGCGTCCGTCAGAGCCATCGCCTCGGCCCAGCGGTCCATGAAGCGCTGGCGCTGTTGCGCCACCAGTTGCGGCACCAACGGTCGGGCTTGCGCGGCAAGGGTCCGGAGTTGAGCGATCTGCGCCAGCATGGCGCTGGCCAGACGAGCCCCCTCGCGCTGGCGTGCAGCCAGTAGCGCCTTCAGGGTCTGCTCGGCCAGTGGCACGACGCTCTGCTGCCAATCCTGGCAGATGTGATGCTCATTCACGGACAGACGGATCACGTCGGCCACGCTCAGGGGTCTCGCATCGGGTAGCCATGCTTTGATGCTGTCCTGCACGGTGTTCAGTCGCTGCAACAGCCTCGGATTCGGATCCGGCACTGTGTTGGGCGTGGCACCTTCAATGATCGCACGCACTTCAATCTTGCCGCGCTTGACACGAGCCGTGATCAGTTCACGTAGAGTCGGCTCGAAAGGTCGAAGCTCCTCGGGCAATCGAAAGGTCAGGTCCAGAAATCGGCTGTTTACGGAGCGAATCTCCAAGCCCAGATGGTTTGAATTCGTTCCTCTGGACTCGGACTCGACGCCAGCTTGGCCTGGCGTATGTTGGACACTGGCGTATCCGGTCATGCTGTAAACTGGCATCTAGACTCTTTCATCAATGGGTTGAACTTGAGAATAACCCGATTCACGTACAACCTGCGGTCGTCCAACAAAAATTATGGCAAAGGTCAAGCCGGCTCCCTTACCACCCGATACCATGATTGGCGGCTACCGTGTCGTTCGAAAAGTCGCAGCCGGCGGTTTTGGTGTAGTGTATTTGGCAGTTGACTCAGGAGGTCAGCAGGTTGCCATCAAAGAGTATCTGCCCGCTTCGTTGGTAGGCCGCCCGGCGGGGGCCTTGTTGCCCGAGGTGTCGCCCGAAAAGCTGTCTTTGTACCGACTCGGCCTGAAAAGCTTTTTTGAGGAAGGTCGCTCTCTGGCGCAGATTTCACATCCTTCGGTGGTCAGCGTCTTGAACTTCTTCCGCGAGAACGAGACCGTTTACATGGTCATGAATTACCTTGAAGGGGCGTCCCTGCAGGAGTTCATCATCACGGCGCGCGACCTGAAGCAGACCAAGGTTTTCAGGGAATCGACCATCCGCTCGTTGTTCGACGAAATCTTGCGCGGCTTGCGCATTGTCCATCAGCACAAGATGCTTCACCTGGACATCAAGCCGGCGAACATCTTTGTCACGGATGACAACAAATCGGTGCTGATTGACTTCGGTGCGGCGCGTGAAGTTCTGAGCAAAGAGGGCAACGGCAACTTCATTCGTCCAATGTACACCCCAGGCTTTGCGGCTCCGGAAATGTACCGACGCGACGCCAGTATGGGTCCGTGGACCGATATTTATGCCATCGGCGCGTGCATTTATGCCTGCATGCAGGGTTATCCACCGAACGAGGCACCGCAGCGGCTTGAAAAGGACCGCATTGCGATCGCTCTCACGCGCCTGCGTGGCGTCTACTCGGACAATCTGATTGAGGTGGTTGAGTGGTGCATGTCGTTGGACCCATTGTCCAGACCTCAGTCCGTGTTTGCACTTCAGAAGGAACTGGGTCGAGAAGGAGATCGGCGCTATACCAAGCTGAGTGTTGGCGAAAAGGTCAGGCTACAGTTTGACACGATGGTGGTGGACGCCAGGAAAGATACCCCGCGAGGCACCGCAGCGACCGGGAAAGTCAAATGAAATTTTCGGTTTTTCAAGTCAGCCGCTTGGGCGGGCGGGAAATCAACGAAGACAGAATGGGGTACTCGTACACCTCGGCGGCGGGGCTTTTTCTTGTGGCCGATGGCATGGGCGGTCATCCTGAAGGTGAGGTTGCATCGCAATTGACGCTTCAGGTGATGTCGGCGATGTTCCAGGACGAGGCGCAACCTGAACTCCCAGATTGCGGCTTGTTCTTGACCCATGCCGTGAGCGCGGCACATCGGCAAATTCTTCGCTACGCTCGCGAAAAGAGTATGGCTGATGCACCTCGCACGACGATTGTCGCTGCCATCGTCCAGGGCGGCGCCATCACGTGGATCCATTGTGGCGATTCGCGTCTCTACCTCGTGCGCGAAGGCCAATTGTTGGCTCGAACGCGGGATCACTCCATGGTGGAAAAGCGCCTTTCAGCCAGGACCGGCGAGAATGTTCAGCAGTTCACCAACCGAAACGTCCTGTATACGTGCCTGGGTTCACCGAGTCGCCCCATGTTTGAAGTCGCCGGCCCGGTTGTGTTGCAGCAGGGTGATCGTCTTCTGCTCTGCTCGGACGGCTTGTGGTCCAGTTTGAGCGATGCGGAGATCGTTCGCAAGCTGAGTGGCCAACCGGTCAGCAGCGCGGTTCCAGATCTGGTCGATAGTGCGCTGCGCTTTGCGGGTCATAACAGTGACAATGTGACGGCCATTGCACTCGAGTGGGAGACACCGGACGGCGCAGACCATCAGCACAACCGGGTCGCCTTCGATACTGTCAGCGAGAACGCCTTTGCTCCCACGGTTCGAGGCGGACTGCCAGGCTATGAGCCAGAAAGTACCGCAGGCCAGTCGGCTGAGCCAGCAGACGATGCAGGCGCCAATACGACGGGTTCGGTCACCGCAAGACGGGTGTGAGCGCTTCCGGACATTCAAGATCGATCAGGCAGGTCGCACAGTTGGAGAGCACCCCATGAGTCAATTTGCGAGAAGCGGCGGGCGCGCGGCTGACCAGTTGCGGGCGGTCCGCATCACGCGCAGTTACACCATGCATGCCGAGGGCTCGGTGTTGATCGAGTTTGGCGCAACCAAGGTCTTGTGCACGGCCTCTGTTGAGGAGCGCGTGCCGCCTCACAAGAGGGGCAGCGGCGAGGGTTGGGTTACGGCAGAGTACGGCATGTTGCCACGCGCCACCCATACGCGCAGTGAGCGTGAGGCGTCACGCGGCAAGCAGAGCGGGCGCACGCAGGAGATTCAACGGCTGATCGGACGCTCCCTGCGGGCGGTATTTGATCTGACGAACTTGGGTGAGCGAACCATCCACCTGGACTGTGACGTCTTGCAGGCGGATGGTGGCACGCGCACAGCGGCCATCACCGGCGCCTTTGTGGCGGCTCGGGATGCGGTCTCGAAACTCATGGCGCAGGGCAAGCTCCAGTGCAATCCGATTCGTGACCATGTCGCCGCTGTCTCGGTGGGGCTGGTGCAGGGCGCTGTGCTGCTGGATCTGGACTACGCCGAAGATTCCGATTGCGATGCGGATGTGAACGTCGTCATGACCGGTTCCGGTGATTTTGTCGAAGTGCAGGGTACCGCCGAGGGTGCGGCGTTCTCCAGGCAGCAGATGGATGCTTTGCTGAACCTGGCGCAGAGCGGAATCAGGGAATTGGTGGCGCTTCAAGAGAATGCTTTGGCGGCATGAAAGTTGTTTTGGCCTCCAACAACCAGGGCAAACTGCTTGAGTTGCGCAGCATGTTCGCGCCACTCGGGCTGCACTTGATCGCGCAGAGCGAACGACAGATAGCCGAGGCCCCTGAGCCTTTTTACACCTTTGTCGAAAATGCGCTGGCAAAGGCACGCAACGCTGCACAGTGCAGTGGCCTGGCCGCGCTGGCCGATGACGCCGGATTGTGTGTCGATGCCTTTGGAGGACTGCCCGGTGTTGCCACTGCGTTCTACGCCACCCGGTTTGGCTATGAAAAGGGTGATGACAACAATGTGCGCGCACTGCTGGAGCAGATGAGGGAAGTTGACAACCGCCGTGCCGCCATGGTGAGCACGCTGGTGGCGGTACGTTCGGCGCAGGACCCGGAGCCTTTGATTGCGGTCGGTCGCGTCGTTGGCGAGATCGCGCGTTCGCCTGTGGGCAGCAACGGTTTTGGCTTTGACCCGGTGATGTACATCCCTGAGTTTGGCAAGACTTTTGCCGAGTTGCCGCTGGCGGTGAAGAACGCAAACAGCCATCGCGGGCGCGCGGCGTTGGCGATGCTGGCCCTGATGCGCGAACGTTGGCTGACGTGAACCACCCCGTTGTGGGCTCACTTCCCGTAGCCACCTCCCCCAGAAGGGGCAACACCGGTGGCCCGGTAGAACCGGCTACACGGTGTTTCTGGTCATGAACGAGATGCTGCATTACCTGCGACCGGGCACCTTGCAGCTGTCGGCGTTGCCGCCGCTTTCGCTCTACGTTCATCTGCCCTGGTGCTTGAAGAAGTGCCCCTACTGCGATTTCAATTCGCACGAAATGGCTGTCGGCCAATTGCCCCAGCAGCGATACATCGATGCACTATTGGCGGATCTGGAGGCGGCCCTGCCGCTGATCTGGGGTCGCACGGTCCACAGCATATTCTTCGGCGGCGGCACCCCCAGCCTGTTTTCTCCGGACGCCATTGACCAACTGCTGAGCGCGATTCGAGCCCGTGTGCGACTGGAGGCAGCTTGTGAAATCTCGCTCGAAGCGAATCCCGGAACTTTTGAGAGCGATCGGTTTCGAGACTTTCGCGGGGCTGGTGTCAACCGTCTCTCGATTGGTGTGCAGAGCTTTAATGACGATTTTTTGAAGCGCCTCGGACGGGTTCACGATCGGGCCCAAGCGATTGCTTCGGTGCAAGAGGCGGCACAGGCCTTCGAGACCTTCAATCTCGACATCATGTACGCGCTGCCGGGTCAATCTTTGGCAGACCAAAGGGAGGACATGCAGACGACGCTGGCGTTTGCCGCGCCACACATTTCCATTTACCACCTGAGCATCGAGCCTAACACCTACTTCGCCAAGTACCCGCCGCAGATTCCCGAGGACGATCTGGCCTATGAGATGCTGGATCAGATTACTGAAATGACCGCCGCTGCCGGCTTGCAGCGCTACGAGGTGTCAGCCTATGCCAGGCCCGGTCACCCCTGCCGTCACAACCTCAATTACTGGCAGTTTGGGGACTACCTGGGGCTGGGTGCCGGTGCGCACAGCAAACTGAGTTTTGCCCATCGGATCGTGCGTCAACAGCGTTTTCGCGAGCCCGGCTTGTACATGGAAAAGGCGTTGGCGGGGCACTGCCTGGCACAGGAAACGCAAGTAGGTCGTGCCGATCTACCGTTTGAGTTCATGCTCAATGCACTCCGCTTGAAAGAGGGTTTTCAGCCGCAACTTTTTTTTGAGCGCACTGGTTTGCCGCTCTCGGCGATCGAGTCGGGGCTACAGGAGGCTCAGGCCAAAGGTCTGCTTGAGCGCGATCTGGCATGCATCAAACCGAGTGAGCGGGGTTTCGATTTTCTGAATGATTTGCAAGCCCTGTTTTTGCCCGCTTCCGGCTGAAGCCGCAAGGCGGTCAAGCTTGCCGCTTGACGGCTTGCGCCTAGATGACGCTCTGCAAGCGCATGGCCACGCCCATGTCGCCCGCCACGCGCAGTCGGCCCGTCATGAAGCCCGTTGCCGGATCAAGCTCGCCATTGAGCAGGGCGGTCAGGTCTTCAATCGATATGCTGATGGTGCAATCGGCCTCGCCGGTGCTGTTGCTGACACTGTTGGGGGCCTTCTTGCCATCAATGTAGATGCTGCCTTCTGGGCCGCAGTCGAACCTGACGCTGGCGTCAAGTCCGCTGTCGGTGCCGGTTTTGGTGCGAATGGCTTCGGTGCAGGAGGCAAGGTTCATGGTGTTCCCAACAGGAGTCCGAACGCCAGGGGCAGAAGGTGCGTTCTGGGCGACTCGGATGCTCAAAAGTATAGGGGAAATCCGTAGACTCAACGCAGACTCAAAGGAATTGACGTGGGGATCAACCTGCTGTCCAATTTGCGACTAACCGAGCGGCTGCATTCGCGTTGGCTGCTTCATTCAACGAAAGTCTCACCATGAAATTCACGCCCGAACACGAACAAATTGCCGACATCGTGCGCAAGTTTGTGGCCAAGGAAATCAACCCCCATATCGCCCAGTGGGAGGCCGCTGGGCAGTTCCCGGCGCACGCGCTCTTCAAGAAGCTCGGTGACTTGGGTTTGCTGGGCATCAAGTACCCGGTTGAATATGGTGGCATGGGGCTGGACTTCAGCTACTCAATGGTGATGGCCGAGGCGCTGGGTGAGTGCAACGCCGGTGGCGTACCGATGGCCATCGGCGTGCATACCGATATGTGCACACCGGCTCTGGCACGCTTTGGCTCGGACGCTTTGCGGCGTGAGTTCCTCTCGCCCAGCATCGCCGGTGAAATGGTCGGCTGCATCGGCGTCAGCGAAGTGGGCGGTGGCTCGGACGTGGCGGCGCTGAGGACCACCGCGCGCAAGGATGGCAACGACTACCTCATCAATGGCTCCAAGATGTGGATCACCAATGGCATGCAGGCGGACTGGTGTTGCCTGTTGGCCAATACGTCCGAGGGCTCAGTGCACAAGAACAAATCACTCATCATGGTGCGCTTGGACAGCCCTGGTGTGACGCGCCAAAAGATCGAGAAGATCGGCATGCACTCTTCTGATACCGCACAACTGTTCTTTGACCAGGTTCGGGTACCACAGCGTAATCTGATCGGTCAGGAAGGCATGGGCTTCATGTTTCAGATGCTGCAATTTCAGGAAGAACGGTTGTACGCTGCGGCGGGCTGCCTGCGCACGCTGGACCGCCTGATCGACCAGACCATTGACTACACACGCCAGCGCCAGACCTTCGGCAAGCCGATCCTGCACAACCAGGTGGTGCATTTTCGCCTTGCTGAACTGCGCACCGAAGTCGAGGCCTTGCGGGCCCTGACTTACCGCGCTGTGGAGGCCTACGTTTCGGGCAAGGACGTGACGCGCCTGGCCTCGATGGCCAAGCTGAAAGTAGGGCGCCTGAGCAGGGAAGTAACGGATTGCGGCCTGTCCGACGCGGGCGGCATGAGCTATTCCGCAGATAACCCCATCTCCCAGGCCTATCGCGATAGCCGATTGATCTCCATCGGCGGCGGCGCCGACGAGATCATGCTCGGCATTATTTGCAAACTGGAGGGGACGCTGCCGGGGAAGGAGTAAAAAACCCCACGTCTTTGGAACTGTGCGGCCTTGTAGATGGTGCCGGGGTCGCACACGCACACCCCGCGCAAACCCGCATGAATACTGGCTTTTAGTTTGGTGATGGCGCAAAATGCCCCCAATTCTGCCCCCAAACTTTGAAGGATACCCCGGCCATGCCACCTACCGATGCACAAGTCAGGAACGAATCCAAGCCCGGCAAGCATTTTGACGGCGCCGGGCTTTATCTTGAGGTTAGCAAGACAGGCAGCAAGTATTG
>CAYHDD010000096.1:0-8609 GCA_964355195.1 uncultured Rhodoferax sp.
AACAGGCCCGCCTCCATGCCCAGAAAGCCGAACAGCAGACCCGTGGCGGCCAGGCCGAAGGCTACCGGGATGCCTGAAAGCAAAAAGACAAAAAGCCCTGCGAACATCAGGGGCACAAAATTTTGGACCAGAAATGAAGCTTCCATTTATCTGGCTCCCGTCAGTTTTTTCTCGGCTTCAAGAGCCAGTTCTTCAGCCAGCAGTTCTTCATCGGACTTGTGCGCCTCGACGCTGAGGGGTTCAGGGATCACGCCGCGCAGGTAGGCAATGCGTTTGACCAGTTCCGACAATGCCTGCAGCAGCAAAATCGTGAAGCCCAAAGGAATCAGGCCCAGCACAGGCCAGCGGATCAGGCCACCTGCATTGGAAGACACTTCGCCGGTGACCCAGGCGTTGTAGAAAAAAGGCCAACTCAGCTTGATCAGGATAAGACACAAGGGGATCAGAAAGATCACGATGCCGAGGGTGTCAATGATGGTGTTGACGCGCTTGGACAGCTTGCTTGAGACGAAGTCAATCCGCACATGCACGTTATGCAGGAAGGCGTAGCCCGCTCCCAGCATGAAGACACCGGCAAACAGATACCACTGGATTTCGAGCAAGGCATTGGAGCTGGTGCCAAAAACCTTGCGCACAATGGCGTTGCCCGCGCTGATGAGCACGGATGCCAGTATCAGCCAGCGCACGAGTTTGCCAATCTGATTGTTGAGCCGGTCGACCAGACCGGACAAATGAAGGAAAAACAGCATAAAAATCTCCGCAAATTCAAAAATACGGTCTGCTGGCAACGCACGAGAATAACGTCGTTGTTCAACACTCGAAGCATAACCGCCTCGATCACTCAAAGCGCTCAGCCGCTGCGGAAGTTGCCTAGGGTAAACACTGGGCGTACTGCAAAAAAGTGCTGTGATTCCTTTGATTCGCTGAGGGTAAGCGCGAGGCGCAGCTTGATTTGAATTTGTGAACAACAATCGTGGACTGGAGGAAACGAGTTTGAATCAATTTTTGCAATGGTTTGTGCTTGCATTGGTGCTTGTGATTTTCATCCTCGTGTGTTGGCTGGCGTGGCGGCGACCAGGCGAGGGAGCGATGTTGGGGGCAGTGCAGGACAGTGCTGATCGGCTCGAGCGCGAGTTGCGCCGTGAGATCAGTGAGTCCGCACGTCTGGCGCGGCAGGAACTCGGGCAGAACCTGGCGACGTTTCAGCAGTCTGTGGTGCATCAGGGCGCCGAGGCCACGCGCACCCAAAATTCCCAGATCGACGCCTTCGGACAACAACTGGCTTTGCTACAGAAGACCTTGGCCGATACCTTGACCTTGCAATTGCATGCCCTGAGAGAGTCGAGCGCGCGGCACCTGGCGGATGTGCGTCAGACCATGGAGGTTCAACTGGCTCAGTTGCAAGCCAGCAACGCCAGCAAGCTCGACGAGATGCGCGCCACGGTCGATGAAAAGCTACAGACCACCTTGCAAGTCCGACTGGGAGAGAGCTTCAAGCAGGTGGCAGATCGGCTGGAGCAAGTTCACAAGGGGCTTGGCGAGATGCAAGTCCTGGCGCAAGGCGTGGGTGATTTGAAGCATTTGCTGAGCAATGTCAAAACGCGGGGCATTTTCGGTGAGGCGCAGCTCGCCTCACTGTTGGAGCAAGTGCTGGTGGCCGATCAATACTGCGCTCAGGTGGTGACTCGACCGGACAGCAAGGAAATGGTCGATTTCGCTATCAAACTGCCCGGCCACGCCGAGCACGGGGAGGCGCTCTGGTTGCCGATTGACGCCAAGTTTCCGAACGAGGATTACGAGCGTTTGCTGGATGCACAAGCTCGCGCCGATGCGACAGGCGCCGAGGCCGCTGCCAAAGCGCTGGAGCTGCGCATTCGCCTGGAAGCAAAGTCCATTGCAGAGAAGTACATCGAGCCTCCCTTTACGACCGACTTTGCCATTCTGTTCTTGCCCACCGAGGGTTTGTACGCCGAAGTGCTACGGCGCCCGGGCTTGATGCAGGCCTTGCAGCGCGATCATCGGATCACCTTGGCCGGTCCAACCACCTTGCTGGCGATGCTCAGCGCCTTGCAAATGGGCTTTCGCACACTGGCTTTGGAGAAGCGCTCCAGCGAGGTGTGGCAAGTTCTCGGCGCGGTGAAAGCTGAGTTTGGAAAGTTTGGCGACGTTTTGGCAAAGGTAAAGAGTCAGACTGAGACGGTTCTCAAGACACTCGACGGGGCTCAGACGCGCAGCCGTGCCGTCGGACGAGTGTTGAGGCAAGTTGAAGCATTGCCGCAAGCCCAGGCCCAGCGGTTGATCCCGGTGGAGCAGGAGATCGACGATGACGCCGCCTCGGCGTCCGAGATGAAATAGGGCGTTTCCGTTTACACGCGGCGCTGCAATTCGCCGGACCGCAGGATGCGCGTTCCGTGTTCGGTATTTTGAACTGCATTGAGCATCGCGCGCGCCAGCGCCACTACCGCGTGGAAATCGATGGCACGAAAGGCTTCGCGGCTTCCCGCCGCCTTGATGGTTGTGCCCAAGCAGATGAACACATCGTCAATGGAGCCCAGGGTTGATGGCGCAACAGGAACGCTCAGGTCCTGCACATGCTGCACCAGCTTTGGGTGCTGCACGGCCACTTCTCGGCGGCCAATGCTGTGGACTGCGCTGTAGTGCCTATCTGTTAAAAGAGCCGCCAGAACCTCGCGGCCCACGAGACCCGTTGCCCCCGCCACCAAGGCCACTCGCGCTGCCGCCGGAGCGGCCACCTGATCCGGCATAAGAACCTCCGTTGCGGTTGCCCGTGTTGCGGCGTGCACCACGCTCGGCCATCATGTCGACGCTGGTGCGCATCGGGTCCGGCTGGTTCTGCGCAGGGCGGGGCGAACCGGAGTGGGTGCCCGCATGGCTGTGAGGGGCACGACCGGGTGCTGCGCGCAAGCCTGGCTCAGCTTGCGGCCGGTGCTGGCGTGGTGCTGCGCTGCGTTGGTCGCTTCCAGAACTTCCGCTGCTCGGCCTGGTGCCCGCTCTGACACTTCGATTGCCAGAGGGAGCCTTGCCTTCACGTACCCGTTGCAGCATCTCAGTGCGTGCCGCTTTGGCCGCAGCCTGCATGACGTCGCGGCTCGGCGGCTTACCAGCACCGCCCCATATAGTTTGTCGACCCATGGCGATGGGTTCAGCCTTCTCGCCTGGTTCAGGCATGTAACCCGGCACGATTTGCACAGCTATCTCCTGCTTGGTGAAGCGCTCGATGGCCTGCATGAAGCCCTCTTCGTCGAGGCACACCAGGTTGACCGCTTGACCGTCTGCGCCTGCGCGTCCAGTGCGGCCGATGCGATGCACATAGTCTTCGCTGACGTTGGGAATTTCGTAATTCACGACGTGCGGCAGATCGTCGATGTCAATGCCCCGTGCGGCGATGTCGGTCGCTACCAAGGCACGAACGTCGCCGCTCTTGAAGCCGGCCAGCGCCTGCGTCCGGGCCACCTGGCTCTTGTTGCCGTGCAGTGCCATGGCGCTGATACCGTTCTTGATCAGGAATTCAGCGACGTTGTTGGCGCCAAATTTTGTTCGAGTGAAGACCAGTACCTGACTCCAGTTGTGTTCCTGAATGATGTGCGCAAGCAATGCCTTCTTCTTCCCTCGCCCCACCGGGTGAATGATTTGGGTGATGCGTTGTACCGTGCTGTTGCGGGGCGTGACCTGGATGCTCTTTGGCTCTTTGAGCAGGGTCGCGGCGAGGTCGCGAATTTCATCACTGAATGTGGCCGAAAACAGCAGGCTCTGCTTGTTTCGGGGCACCACAGCGAGAACTTTTTTGACGTCGTGAATGAAGCCCATGTCAAGCATGCGGTCAGCCTCGTCAAGCACCAGCATCTGCACCTGGCCCAGATCGAGAACCCCTTGTTGTAGCAAGTCAAGCAGGCGACCGGGCGTTGCCACGAGGATGTCGACACCCTTCTTGACACGGCTGATCTGCGGATTCATGCCAACACCGCCGAAAACGACCGTGGAGCTCAGTGCCAGGTATTTGCCGTAGGTCTTGACTGACTCTTCAACTTGGGCTGCAAGCTCACGTGTTGGCGTCAATACCAAGGCGCGAATGCCGGTACCTCCGAATTTGTTTCTCGGTGCTTCGGCGGCGCTGAGTTTGTGCAGCATGGGCAGCACAAAGGCTGCGGTCTTGCCGGTGCCGGTCTGAGCGCCGCCCAGTAAGTCATGCCCTTCAAGCACGGCCGGAATGGCCTGGGCCTGAATTGGTGTCGGCGTTTCGTAACCCTGCTCGAGCACGGCCTTGACGATGGCCGGAGCCAAGTTTAGTTCTTCAAAGTTCATAGTGTGGCGCTGATCCTGAGCGCTATGGCATCGGCCTGTTTCAACGCCAGCGGCGTTGAATCAGTGAAAGGCAGATGGGATACAAAGTTGGAACAGATGCGTGAGGCACTGTTCCCGGCAAGGTGCCGATATTGCGGGTAACTGATGCACCGCAACAACGCGCATTGTCGCACGGGTTCAAAATTATTGCTTCGACCGCGTCGATGATTCGAATTGCGGTGTGCCATTGGCGGTGCGACTGCCTGATAATCTCGACTCGATAGGTCGCAGGTGAGTTGAAGTGTTCTTGTTCCTGATTGCGCGATTGAATTGCGCCGCACACGATTGAATGATTCATGTCAGATGATTTGAGTTGGCACCGGCTGCTTCACCTATTTTCTCCTCGAGGTTGGCTCAGTGTTGCGCTGGTTTCTTTGGTGCTCGCCATAAGTTCGAGTTGGGTTCTGTTGTCTCAAGTGGACGAGCATCCGATGGACCGGGTGTTCGAGGCCTACGATGCGGTTGCCCGCTTTACGCATGAGACGATTCGTTTGACGTTCAAGACCGACAAGAAGCGTGCGGCTGTATTTGTCGCACCGGTGGGGCTGCTGAATCAACAGGCAAGATTCAACTGGGTCAAGAGCTACAAGGATTTCAGGCCCAAAGCGGAGGATGAGGTACCCGGGCCACAGGCGCCACAACAACTGTTGAACCCGAGCTGGAAGCCAGACTTCCCAGGCATTGTTGATCACTAAGAAGAACCGCTACTATGTATTTTGACCTTTCGAGTACTGTTAGGAGCCTGTCGGACTTTCCAGGCGCAGCCACGTGCAACATCCGACACTCTGCTGGGGCCATCCGATGGGTGAGATTGGCCTTGATCGTCAGTTTGTTGAGCCTGGGGTGGGTGGCCCAGGCCGCGACTGCCCCGGTCGTGCAACAGCTGGAAGCGGTCTACCTGTATTCAAGCCCTATCACGGGGGCCTTCTTTAGTGCGAACGGGACAAGCTATGACGGCTTGAAGCAGCGTTGGCGTGAGTACTTTCGCCCCTATGGCCGCGCCTTTCGAGAGGTGTCCAGAGCGAATCTGATTGCGGGCCTCAAGCCAGGGGTTTTGGTGCTGGGCTCAGCGGCCTTGCTGGACGAGCAGGAGCGCAAGGCGATCGAGGCGTTTGCTGAAGCGGGTGGAAGCATTCTGGCGACCTGGGGTACGGGTGTTCGGGATGGTCGCGGGCAATGGACGGGATACAGATTCTTGGAAAACCTGCTCGAAATGAAGGTAAATGCCGTGGCGCTGTCCCGCGACAACGCCGAGGTCAGTTCGCGATTTCTTAACCCCTTCGGCGATGGGCCACTGAGCTGGAGCATTCCGGCTGGCCAGCGAATCTTTCTCGGCGAAGTGGCTGAAATCCCCCTTCGTGTTCAGTCCCCCCGTCTTGCGGCACGCTACTTCAGTTGGGAGCGCTATCCGGCACCAAAAGACAGTAACGGTGCTATCGCCTTCCTGGAGAAGGGAGCTTCGCGTCGTGTCTACTTCGGGTTTTCGGAATCCAGTTGGGAATACGATGAACGCATCGAGTTGCCCAACCTGGTTGATGCCGTGATGGCTTGGCTGAAGCATGAACCATCGATCTACAAGGGAGCCTGGCCGGACGCCAAGCGCGCGGCACAGCTGCTGGAAATGGACAGCGAAGACGAGTATTTGAATACCCTCGCGTTCGCCAACCATCTTGACGCAGCAAAGTTTCACGGAACTTTTTATTCACTGACCGGGGTGGCGCGACAACACCGTGAATTGGTCAACAAATTGGCTCAAAAAAACGAGATCGGTTATCACGGCGATGTTCACGTTGGATTCAAAGGCAAAACGCTGGACGTTCAGGAGAAACGAGTCAGCGCCATGGTGACTGAGATGCAGGACATGGTGGGCGTGCGGGCTTTGTCAAAAATAACAGGCTTTAGGGCACCTACAGAATCGTCGGACTCGATCACTGAAAAACTGTTGCGCAAGATTGGTGTTCGTCACAACGTGACCGGACCGTCGGCGTCGGAGCGACGGGTTCCGTTCTTTTCTGAGGCTGAACCAGGACTGACACCGGAGGAGGCTATCGTCGGGCTGCCGCGGACGCAAATGGACGACCTCAATTTTCTGGGCTTGCGGGTCAGCGCAGCGAAGGCTACCGAGTTGATGCTGCTGGAATTCGACTATGTGTATGAGGCTGGAGCGCTGGGGGTCGTGTCGGTCCATTCGCAGAACTATGGGGAGGGCGATTTGATCACCATGATGATGCCCACCTACCTGCAACGATTGCGCCAGAATGTGGACGCTGTGTGGGTTGCGTCCGGCCAAGAAATTGCTGCTTGGTGGCGTGCTCGAGAGCGGGCGATCCACAATCCGGCCAAAGACGGCTCACCCCGCCTTGCCTTCGAAGTGCGCGCGCCTGGTAACGTCAAGGGTCTGACGTTCTACGTGACCCATCCGAGCGCCAACAGGGCGCCCCGATCGGTCGTGCCGGAGGGAGCCAATGCACCGCAACCTGAACTTCGACCGGTTGACGCGTATCGATCGGCGCTGATATTCAGCCAGGAACTGAAGACAGGAAGCTACGCCTACAAACTGGAGTTTTGACAGGCAACGCAGCGGCTGCTTGAGTCGAGCGTCGATAATACCGGTTTTACTCTCTGCGCTTTCACGCTCAACCAATGGCACAATACGTATTCTCGATGAATCGCCTCGGCAAGATTATTCCGCCCAAGCGTTTCATTCTTAAAGACATCTCGCTCAGTTTCTTTCCCGGCGCCAAGATTAGTGTGCTGGGGACCAACGGTTCAGGTAAGTCCACTCTACTCAGAATCATGGCCGGGGTTGACACGGAATTCGAAGGCGAGGCGGCTCCCATGGCGGGGCTCAATATTGGCTATCTGCCGCAAGAACCACAGCTGGACCCCACGCAAACAGTGCGTGAGAGTGTTGAAGCCGGCATGGGCGATGTGCTGGCTGCAAAGAATCGGCTGGAAGAGATTTACGCTGCGTATGGTGAGGAGGATGCGGACTTCGATGCGCTGGCGGAGGAGCAGGCCAAGATGGAGGCCATCATGGGAAGCGCCGGGACGGATTCAGAGCATCAGCTTGAGATTGCGGCGGACGCTTTGCGCCTGCCGCCCTGGGAAGCCAGGATTGCGGTCCTGTCAGGAGGTGAAAAGCGACGCGTCGCCCTGTGTCGCCTGTTGTTGTCCAAGCCCGACATGTTGCTGCTCGACGAGCCGACCAACCACCTTGACGCCGAGTCGGTCGACTGGCTGGAGCAGTTCCTGCTGCGTTACCCAGGTACCGTGGTAGCGATCACCCACGACCGCTACTTCCTGGACAACGCCGCTGAATGGATTCTGGAATTGGACCGGGGCGCAGGAATTCCTTATAAGGGCAATTACAGTGCCTGGCTTGCTCAAAAGCAGGAGCGTTTGACGCAGGAGCAAAAGGGTGAAGAGTCACGCGCCAAGGCATTGAAGAAGGAGCTCGAATGGGCGCGGCAGAACCCGAAGGCTCGGCAGGCCAAGAGTAAGGCACGATTGACTCGTTTTGAGGAGCTCTCAGACTTCGAATACCAGAAGCGCAACGAGACCAACGAGATCTTTATCCCGGTTGCCGATCGCCTTGGCAATGAGGTGATCGAGTTTGTCAACGTTAGCAAATCATTCGGGGACCGCTTGCTGATTGACAACCTGAGTTTCAAAGTGCCGGCCGGTGCCATCGTCGGCATCATCGGACCCAATGGTGCTGGCAAGTCAACCTTGTTCCGGATGATCGCGGGTCAGCAAAAGCCCGACAGTGGTGAGGTCAAGATTGGCTCCACCGCCAAGATGGCGTTTGTGGATCAGAGTCGCGACGATTTGTCAAACGAGAAGACGGTTTGGGAAGATGTTTCGGGCGGGCTCGATATTCTCAACGTTGGCAAATTCCAGATGGCGAGTCGTGCCTATTGTGGTCGCTTCAATTTCAATGGAGCTGACCAGCAAAAGCGGGTCGGTAATCTGTCCGGCGGTGAACGCGGGCGCCTGCACCTGGCCAAAACCTTGATCGCGGGTGGCAATGTACTGATGCTGGATGAACCATCAAACGACCTCGACGTGGAGACCCTGCGCGCGCTCGAAGACGCCCTGCTCGAGTTTGCTGGATCGATCATGGTGATTAGCCACGACCGCTGGTTCCTGGACCGCATTGCAACCCATATTCTGGCTTGCGAGGGTGACAGTCAGTGGATCTTTTTCGATGGAAACTACCAGGAATACGAGGCCGAAAAGCGCAA
>CAYHDD010000097.1:0-8591 GCA_964355195.1 uncultured Rhodoferax sp.
CAGGGCCTCGTCGATGGCCAGGCGTCCAGCGGTGTCAACCAGCAGCACATCGAAGAAGTGCTTACGCGCATAGTCCAGTGCCGCCAGCGCAATGGCAACCGGCTTTTGATCCGGTGAGCTGGGGAACCATTCGGCGCCCGCCTGCGCTGTGACCATCTTCAACTGCTCAATGGCGGCCGGGCGGTAGACGTCGCCAGAGACCGTCAGTACCTTCTTGCGACGTCTCTCGATCAAGTGTTTGGCCAGCTTGGCGGTTGTCGTCGTCTTGCCTGCGCCTTGCAGGCCCGCCATCAAAATGACCGCCGGCGGTTGTGCCGCCAGATTGATATCGGCCACGCCTTCGCCCATGGTGGCCGCCAACTCCTTGCTGACAATGCCGATCAGAGCCTGGCCCGGCGAAAGCGATCCAAGCACTTCCTGGCCGAGCGCCTTTTCCTTGACGCGGGCGATGAAGTCGCGCACCACTGGCAAGGCGACATCGGCTTCCAGCAGGGCCATGCGCACCTCACGCAGCATGTCGCTGACGTTGGTTTCCGTGATGCGGGCCTGGCCGCGAATTTCTTTGACCAGGCGTGAGAGTTTGTCACTGAGGGCGGAGGCCATAGGGGTATTCCGGTGCACGGAACCTTGGTTGGACACCAACTGGAGTTGGCGATATGCAAAAGGCTAAACTGTAGGCATGATTTTAGCCAGTGCATCTCCCCTTGTCCTGACTTTGACGCTTGTGACAGCGGCAGCCTATTCGGTCTCGGCTTTGGGTTCCGTTCGGCTGGGACCGCGCCTGGTGAAGGTGATCGTGTGGCTGGCCTGGCTGCTGCACGGCGTGTTGTTGGCATTGAATCTGTTTTGGTTTGAACCGCTTTTTGGTTTTGCGCCGGCCTTGTCCGTGACGGCCTGGTTGATCGCTGCTGTCTATGCCGTTGAAAGTCGGGTCTATCCGCTGCTCGAGACGCGCTGGACGCTGTCAATTCTGGGTGCAGTTGCGGTCTTGCTGGCAGCCCAGTTTCCGGGGCACAGCTTGCCCCCAACCGCCTCGTCCTGGTTGCCACTGCACTGGGTCTTGGGCATTGCGTCGTATGGTCTGTTTGGTGCTGCGGTCGTGCATGCCTGGTTCATGACGCGCGCCGAGGAGCGCTTGCGCTTGGCGGCCGACCCACACAGTGGCATTCCGCTGTTGACGGTGGAGCGTCTGACATTCAGGTTTGTCGCGACTGGGTTTGGCCTTTTGACTGCGACCTTGCTTGCGGGCATCCTGTTTGGCAACCAGCTTTACGGCTCGAGCTTTCGTTTCAAACTGGATCACAAGACGGCCTTTTCGGTTCTGTCCTGGATCACGTTTGCCGTGTTGCTCGTGGGGCGGGCGCGCTTTGGTTGGCGCGGGCGGCGGGCTGTCAGGGTGCTGTACATCGGCTCAGCACTTTTGCTGCTGGCCTACGTTGGCTCACGCTTTGTGATGGAGATCATTCTCGGGCGTTCGCCATGAAGCTGGTCCTGATACTAGCCGTCGTGCTGTTTGGCGTTTGGCTGTGGCGTAGCAACAGAGAGCCCAAAGTCAAGGTCAAGCGGCAACGGTCACAGACATCGCAGACGCCCACCGAGATGGTGCGATGTAGACACTGTTCGGTTCATGTCGCGCTGACCGATTCGTTCAAGGGCAAAAAGGGTGATTACTGCTGTCTCGACCACAGGCAGCTCTCGGAGCGGTGAATGAGCGCCGCGGCGGACACGAAACCCTGGCCCGATACGGCCTTCGCGCTGGAAGCTGGTCCTGACAACCCCGATCTACTGAAGGAGCCTGAGAGGTTATGGCGCGGCTTCATGACTGCGCGCGTCATGCTGGGGTTGGTGTTGCTGCTGCTACAGGTTGTGATCTACGAGCTGGGCCCTGGCAAAAACATGACCGTGATGCTTGTGTGCGCCGGTTACTGCGTTGCAGCCCTGACGCTTAGGCTCAGGTCGGATGAGCGCCCGCTGCGCCAGTCGTTGGATATTCGTTGGCTGGCGATCAGCGGTGTCGATATCGTGGCCATAGCCGCGCTGCAGTGGGTGCAAGGCACCAGCATCAACTACGCGCCCCTGTTTGTGTTGCCCATTCTGATGACTTCGGTGTTGGGGTCATTGCTGCTGTCGATGGCGGGGGCCGCGGGTGCGAGCCTGTTCTTATTGACCTATGCGATCTGGATGTCAATGCGGATACCGTCGGAGGCCGCTACCTATTTGCTTCAGGCCGCGTTAAGCGGCGCCGGTTGCTTTGTGGTTGCCTTCCTTGCCAGTCAGAGTGCGACGCGTCTGGCCAACGTCGAGCTCAGGGCGCAGCACAACCAGATGGCGGCGCGGGTGCAAAGGCAGGTCAATGAGTTGGTCATTGAATCCCTGACGGATGGCATCCTCGTATTGGACAAAGAGAGCATCGTGCGAGCCGCCAATCCAGCAGCGCATCGGATGCTTGGCACCGACAGCACGATGATGACTAGCCTGTTCAACCTACGGGCTTTGACGGACTGGCAGGGTTTGGCAAACATGATGCAGCTCAGCTTTGCGGAGAATGCGTCGAAAGAAGGCGAGGTCACGATTGAGCATGTCGGACAAGGTCCGAGGCGGGTTTACGTGCGTACCCAACTGACGCCTAAGATGAGTGAAGACGGCCAGAACTTGTGTGTGATGTTCTTGCAGGATCAGCTTGAGATGCAAGCTCGCATGCGTACTGAAAAGTTGGCCAGCATGGGGCGCATGTCTGCTGCGGTGGCACATGAAATCCGAAACCCACTGTCGGCCATTGTGCAAGCCAACTCATTGCTCGATGAAGACTTGGTCGATCAAAGGCACAGACAACTGACGCAGTTGGTGCAACAAAATGCGCAACGATTGGAAAAGATTGTCGAAGAAGTGCTGGAGGTTTCCAGAGTCCGGCGCCGTGCACCACCGAGCACATCGAGTGTGGTCGAATTGGGCGCTGCGGTTGGTAACAGTTGCCGCGATTGGCGAGAGCAGACCAAGAGCGAGCTACTGCTGCGCTTCGAGATTCCGGATGGGAGTAGCCAAGTAAGTTTCGACGCCGAACATCTGCGTCGGATCTTGGTCAATTTGCTTGACAATGCGCGTCGCTTTTCAAACGCTCAGCGCGACGCCATCCATGTTTCGGTGACTGCGACCGCGCTTGGGGAGTCGGTCTTGCGCGTTTGGAACAGGGGGCAACCCCTTGATCAATCTGTGCAGCGGCATTTGTTCGAGCCCTTCTTTTCATCCGAGAGCCGCTCCAGCGGCTTGGGGCTGTATATTTGTCGTGAGCTATGCGAGGAGCACGGGGCGGTGATTGCCTACCGCAGGGCCGTGCGCAAGATTGGCGCTGTGATGATTGAGGGGAACGAGTTTCTGGTTACCTTTCCTAGGGCCGAGCCTGGTCTTACCGGCGACCGTCAATGACTACGATCTGCTAACAAAATGTCTATGACAACCACCACAAGCCATGCCCGCATCCTTGTCGTTGACGACGAGCCCGATCTGAGGACGCTCTACGAGCTGACCTTGGTGCGTGACGGCTATCACGTCTCAACCGCCGAAAATCTGGCGCAGGCTTTGCAACACGTGAGCGAAGGTCATTTTGACGTGGTCATCACGGACATGCGTTTACCGGATGGTTTGGGTGTTGAATTGATTCGTCAACTGGGTGCGCATCAGCGTCGCGAGCGCTGCGTTGTCATCACTGCCTACGGATCGGCAGAGAATGCGGTTGAATCACTCAAGGCGGGGGCCTTCGATTACTTGACCAAGCCCGTCGATCTCAAACGGTTTCGTGGCGTCATCGCCTCTGCGGTGAGCGATGCGAAGTTAAGAGCCCGGTCTGGTCTGCGCGGTCTATCGCCGCCGGGCGACGCTGGCGAGGCCTCACTGGCACGCTTGGTGGGTGAGTCAAGCAGCATGCGTTTGGTGAAGGATCGGGTTACAAAAGTGGCGCGCAGCATGGCGCCGATTCTGATCAATGGCGAGTCTGGTACAGGCAAGGAAATGGTGGCGCTTGCGATTCACGCCAATAGCCATCGGAGTGCCGGGCCATGGGTCGCGGTCAATTGCAGCGCCATACCGGAAAACCTGCTTGAAACGGAGTTCTTCGGATCAAAGAAGGGGGCCTATACAGGCTCGACTCAAGACCGTGATGGCTTCTTTCAGGCTGCCTGCGAGGGCACGCTGTTTCTGGATGAAATTGGTGATTTGCCGTTGGCCATGCAGTCGAAGTTGCTGCGCGCCATTCAGGAGCGATGTGTGCGCCCAATTGGTTCGCCCCAGGAAGAATCCGTGGATGTTCGATTGGTCAGTGCGACGCACAAGGATTTGGCGTCGGAGGTTCAGGCGGGGCGCTTTCGCCAGGATCTCTACTACCGACTGAATGTGATTCAGATCGTCGTCCCTCCCTTGCGCGAGCGGCGCGAAGACTTGCCAGCCTTGTGCGTTGCCATACTGGGCAGAATTGCCCACGAATCCGGTATCGATGTTCCCACACTACCGGATTCATTGCTGGATCAATTGGCTCTTGACCCACTGCCTGGAAATGTGCGTGAGTTGGAGAACCTCTTGCACCGCGCGGTGGCCCTGAGGGAAGAGGATGAATTGCGCTTCGAGCGATCCGCATCGCCAACTGTCGAGCTGACTAGCGCAGCATTGCCGACCATTGCACACGATGACCCACAGACCGAAATTCCAGTGGACCTACAGGGCTTTTTGGACAGCACCGAACGTGCCATATTGATTCGTGCGTTACGTGCGTCGGGGTTCAATCGCACCGCTGCTGCAAATCGCCTCGGACTGAGTCTTCGGCAAATGCGTTATCGCATTGCACGACTTCATATCGATACACCGAACAGCGCCGACGGTTGTGATGACGTTGGCTGAGCGCTCGTTCAAACTGTTGTTTTGATTCAAGAGGGCGTGTGCTGCCCGTGTTTGCCAGGTCACGCTACCGGTAGTGGCTTGTAATGATGGTCAACACCATATATAGTGTCTACTCCACAAATGGCTGAGATGGCGGACTGCATATCTGATCTTGAAATTGACGAACGAATGAAGACTCTAATAAGCCCTTGCGATTTCGAAAAATTTGCTGCATACGCTTGTTCGACAGCGGCTGACGCGGGGCGAGATTCACGGTCTTGTCGAGTCGAGATTGCAAGCCGAGAGACACTGAAATGAACGCCGTGTTGCTGTCGCAGGGGTCGTGTTGCGATGTTGCTGTACAACACTTGAAGGTTCGCCGCAGTCGTCCTATGAAGGAATACTTTTCATTTCATATGGCTGCTCTCATAATCGGCCGAGTGAAACAATTTATGTCGGACTTGGAACAAGAAATCAAACACTTTTCGTCAGCGCCTCTTGTCTGCAACTCGTGCAGAAGCGGCGGTTGTCGGCACCCCCGGTATTTGTCAGAGTTTGCGAACAGGGTGCGGCAGGCATGACGCATTCAAGTTTGTCGCAACTCTTCACGACATTGTTCGTGGGCATCGGCTGTGCAGGAACATGTCAGCCCTCGGTTTCACTCAAGGCGCAAAGAGCGACATTGAGATTCCTGTTCGTTGATGCTCAGTGCGGTAGGGAACTGCCTTGGCACGGAGCCCGATGATGTTCAAAATTACACAAAGCGTTGCTGGTCTGGTAGCCGCAAGCAGCGCTTTGTGCACCCGAGTTCATGGTGCTGGGAGAAAGCCCAACACCATGCATCACTTCATGCATTCCAATCCGCGCGAAGTGCTCTTTGTAAATTGATCAAGGAGAAATAAATGGCAACTGCAAAAAAACCGGCCGCACCGAAGGCCGCACCTGCTAAGAAGGCAGCGGCACCGAAGGCGGCGCCGGCGAAGAAGGCTGCACCAGCGAAGAAGGCAGCGGCACCGAAGGCTGCACCAGCGAAGAAGGCAGCGGCACCGAAGGCTGCGCCAGCGAAGAAGGCAGCGGCACCGAAGGCTGCGCCGGCAAAGAAGGCAGCGGCACCAAAGGCTGCACCAGCGAAGAAGGCAGCGGCACCGAAGGCGGCGCCGGCGAAGAAGGCGTCGGCGAAGAAGGCTGCACCAGCGAAGAAAGCTGCGCCCAAGGCAGTAGCTGCGAAAAAGGTACCAGCGAAGAAGGCTGCTGTAGCGAAGAAGCCAGCGGCCAAGAAGCCGGTAGCCAAGAAAGCAGCCAAGAAGCCGGCCGCGAAGAAAGCCGCGAAAGCACCCGCTGCCAAGGCGGCGCCTGCTGCCCCTGCTGCTCAGACAACTTTGAGTCCGCAAGCTGCGTGGCCGTTCCCAACAGCCGCCAAGCCCTAACCCTCGAGCTGGGTAAGGTTTTGCGTTGAACCCGGTGCCGCAATGCATCGGGTTTTTTTACGCCTATAGACGCAACAGAGTCAGGTCGACCCAGCGGATCTGGAGACCATGGGGTCAACTGGCTCAGACGTAGAAGACATACAGACGATAGCCCACAATCGGCGGCGCAGTGTCTGAAGTATTGAGAAGCATTGTGAGCGACGCTGACCACTCGGCCCCAGCGGCGAGGGTGTCGCTTCTGAGATCAAATTCGTTGGATGTGAAGACACGCCGCAGGACGGGCTGCTCGGATGCATCGGTCAGCGTCAGTTCAATGGACGGCACGGCCAGGGTCATGGTTGATGTGTTCTTTACCGTGAAATTCAGTCGGTAACTGTTCCGTGAAATTTTCGTGAAAGCGGCGCTATCGATGACGATCGAGTCTTTATGCTGCAGCGCCGACAGCCGACAATTCAGGGGCGCGCAAAAGGCCAGGAGCCACGGCTCCAGTCTGGGTTCAAGCGCCAGCAGCCGATTGCGCTCATGAAAGACAACTTGCCCGGTCAACCCCAGCAAGAGCACGCCAACGAGGACGCAGAGCAGGGCTCGTAACTTCGGCCGGTCTAGGTAGGAGCCGTTGCGCCCCTCGTGCAAAAACGTCAACTCTTCAGATGCCCTGACCGGTTCGCCGACCGGCAGTCCCTGATCCGATGCTTGTGTCCGAAGCTCTGTGGCGAACGGCACGATCTGGGGGTCCGGCGGCAAATCAGCGCCGACAATCATCGTGGCAGAATCGGCAGCGTGCTCCACCTCGGCGGCAGTGACGACGTTGTGTGACAGCAGGTGCAGTGACGCGTTGAATATCTCATTGCATCGCCCGCATCGAACCCATCCATCGGCAATTCGAAGTTGATCTGGCACCGCCTTGAACCGTGTCGCGCATGCCGGGCAGATTGTGATCAGGCTCATGGGAAGCGTGGCATCGTATCAGGATGCAGAGTGATTCAGCGCCTCGCGCTCATGCATATCCAGCCATCTTCGGCATCTATGACCTCGAGTTGGCAATAGGGTGCGTAAGCTTCCTTGAGTTCATCGGCCTGGCGCTCAAGAATACCTGCCAGCACAAGGGAGCCAGCTGGCGCCACACGGGACCACAGCAGAGGCGCTAGCACTTTCAAGGGTGTTGCCAGAATGTTTGCCAACACCGTTTGATAGGCCTCAGTGGCGGTTTCCGGAAAGCCGACCCGAAGCGTGACTTGATTCGCCTGAGCGTTGATGAGTGCTGATTGCACGGCAGCGTTGTCTATGTCGACCGCATCAATGTCCTGGGCACCGTACTTGGCAGTGGCAATGGCCAAAATGCCGGACCCACAACCGTAGTCCAGCACCCGCCCCAGACTGTTTTGTCGCGCAATCCAGCGTAGGCACATACGCGTTGTGGGGTGTGTACCGGTGCCAAAAGCAAGGCCAGGATCAAGCCGAATGACAACGCGAGCCTGTGCCGGCGGCTGGTGCCATGTCGGGACGATCCAGAACTCTGGCGTGACGCTGACGGGGGCGAACTAAGACTGCGTTAAACGCACCCAGTCTTGTTCAGGTACTTCCAGGATCGACACAACTGCACATTCGGCAAAGAAGTCCTGTGCCAGCAAAATCGTGGATGCTTCTCTGGCCAGACGTTCCGACTTGAACAGAGCCGACACGCGTGAGCGCTGCCAGCCGTCGTCTGGAGGGGGGAGGCCGGGCTCGCCAAACAGGGACCTTTCAGCTTCTGTCTCTGCGTCCGCATCGACGACGCTGACGCTTAAGGCGTCCAAAGCATCGAGCGCTTCACTCAAGGGCTCGACCTGTTCAAGCGTGCCGAGAACGACTAGTTCAAACACCTGACACTCACTTCAGCGCTGGTGGTGGCTGAGCCACTCTTCCAGATAATGAATATTGGTGCCTCCGGCGATGAACTTGGCATCAAGCATCAATTCGCGGTGCAGCGGGATGTTTGACTTGATCCCCTCCACCACGGTTTCTCCCAGAGCCGTCAGCATGCGTTTGCGTGCATCCTCTCGGGTATCAGCGTGTGCAATGATCTTGCCGATCATCGAGTCGTAGTTGGGAGGGACAAAATAGTTGGTATAAATGTGTGAATCAACGCGTATGCCGGGCCCTCCCGGTGCATGCCACATGGTGATGCGACCCGGAGAAGGGGTGCACTTGTAGGGATCTTCGGCGTTGATGCGGCACTCGATGGCGTGCCCACGAATCTGGATTTGACGCTGCGTGAACGGGAGCTTTTCACCGGCCGCGACCATGATCTGTGTCTTG
>CAYHDD010000098.1:0-8582 GCA_964355195.1 uncultured Rhodoferax sp.
GTTCGAGCGCGTGACCGTCAATGTGGGGCGCAAGAAGAACAATTGGGAGCAGGGGACGCTGGTCGAACTGGGGCGCGAATCGACCCAGCGGGTGCTGCCGAAGTGCCCGCATTTTGGTTTGCACGCGGGCGCCTGCGGTGGTTGCAAGATGCAGCACTTGCAGCTAGGTGCCCAGGTGGCTGTGAAACAACGTGTGCTGGAAGACAACCTGTGGCACTTGGGCAAGGTCAAGGCTGACATGATCTTGCGCCCGATCGAGGGGCCGTCCTGGGGCTATCGCTACAGGGCACGCCTGTCGGTGCGCCACGTGCGCAAGAAGGGCGCGGT
Organism: uncultured Rhodoferax sp.; assembly: GCA_964355195.1. Taxonomy (GTDB): domain Bacteria; phylum Pseudomonadota; class Gammaproteobacteria; order Burkholderiales; family Burkholderiaceae_C; genus Rhodoferax. Next base: position 328 of record CAYHDD010000098.1, read on the forward strand.
GCTGGTTGGTTTTCACGAGCGCAAGAGCGGTTACGTGGCGGACATGAAGGAGTGTCGGGTTCTGCCGGTCGAGGTCAGCGCACTGCTGCTGCCCTTGCGTGAGTTGATCCAGGCGATGGATGCCATCGAGTCCTGCCCGCAAATCGAGCTCGCCTGCGGCGACAGTGTGATCGCGCTGGTGTTGCGCCATTTGGTGCCGTTGAGCCAAGCGGATCTGGCGCGGTTGCGCGCCTTTGCCAAGGTGCATCCGGCAGTGCAGTGGTGGCTGCAATCCAAGGGGCCTGAAACCGTGCAGTTGCTCGATGCGGACGGCGCGCAGCTGAGTTATGCCTTGCCCGAGTTTGGCGTTCTGATGCCATTCAAACCAACCGACTTCACTCAGGTCAACCCGCACATCAACAGGGTGCTCGTGGCGCGCGCCCTGCGCTTGCTGGGCGTCGGCACGAAGGAACGATTGATCGACTGGTTTTGCGGCCTGGGCAACTTTACATTGCCGATCGCCACTCAGGCGCGCGAGGTGCTGGGGGTCGAGGGCAGTGAGGCGCTGGTCGCACGCTCACGGGAAAATTACGAGCTCAATCAAGCCGCCTCGCAGACTCGCCCTCAGTTGGCGCCAACTCAATTCAGGGTGCAAAACCTGTTTGAGATCACGCCGGCTGATTTGATCGCCGATGGCGTGGCGGACAAGTGGCTGGTTGACCCACCGCGCGAAGGTGCGTTTGCGCTGGTTCAGGCGCTGGCGGACTTGCACCGGCAAAGACTTGATCCGGTGGAGCATCCTGCGCTAGCAGGTCTGGATCGCTGGCAGGCACCCAAGCGCATTGTCTATGTGAGCTGCAACCCGGCGACCCTGGCGCGTGACGCCGGATTGCTGGTTCATCAGGCCGGCTACCGGTGCTCTTCGGCCGGGGTCGTGAATATGTTTCCGCATACCGCGCACGTCGAGAGTCTCGCGGTGTTTGACCTGAAGTAGACGCCTGCCGGGCTTGCGTGCCCCGGTGCGGAGTCCAATCGACGGATTGGGCAAGAAAAAAGGGACCTGGTTGAGGTCCCTTTCGTTTGACGATGAAATCGACTCAGTCGCGTTCGCCACCAAAAATACCCAGCAACGCCAGCAGGCTCTGGAACACATTAATGATGTCGAGGTACAGGGCCAGCGTGGCGCTGATGTAGTTGGTTTCACCACCATCCACGATCTGTTTGAGGTCGTACAGCATGTAGGCGCTGAAGACGCCGATGGCGGCTACCGAGATCGCCATCATGCCCGCGCTGGAGCCGACGAAGACGTTGATGATGCCGCCAACCATGATGGCAATCGCGCCGACAAAGAGCCATTTGCCCATGCCGGACAGGTCGCGCTTGATGACGCTCGACAGGCTGGCCATGACGAAGAAGACACCGGCGGTGCCGCCGAAGGCCGTCATGATCAAGTCGCTGCCGTTTCTGAATCCCAAGACCACGGCGATCATGCGCGACAGCATCAGGCCCATGAAGAAAGTGAACCCCAGCAACACCGGCACGCCGGCCGCGGAGTTCTTGGTCTTTTCAATCGCGTACATGAAGCCGAACGCGCCCCCCAGAAAGACGATCAGGCCCAGGCCGCCACTCAGCGAGAGCGTGATGCCGGTGGCGACGCCCAGCCAGGCGCCCAGCACAGTGGGCACCAAGCTCAGTGCCAGCAGCCAGTAGGTGTTGCGCAGCACTTTGTTGCGTTGCTCGGCCAGCGCGCCGTAGCCGTAAGTGCTGTCGATCAGTTGAACGTTATCTGCCATAGTGTCAAGCTCCATAAGTCAGTGGGGGAAGGAACGCGCACTCGCTAAAGCACGCACTGCCCGGCAAGGTCTTTAGCCCTTGCGAGCAGAAGATGGTGCGGATTCTAGGGTAATCAAGCCGCTTCGCCAAAAAATGATGTCTATCCAGGCGTCTGGGTGTCGGCTGGCGTCGACAGGCGCGCTATGCTTGAGATCCATTCCCAATCGGAGTTTGTAGATGAATCAAAAACACTGTCTTGAAAGGACTGATGTCCTGAAGATCATGGCCGCCGCTGAGGCCGAAGCGCTGAACAATGGCTGGGCCGTTTGCATCGCTGTAGTTGATGACGGAGGGCATTTGCTGTCCTTGCAGAGGCTTGACGGTGCAGCGCCGGTTTCGGCCCATATTGCGCCAGCGAAGGCACATACGGCGGCACTCGGGCGGCGTGAAAGCAAGGTCTATGAGGACATGGTCAATGGCGGGCGTACATCGTTCTTGAGTGCGCCGCAGATTCAGGGCTTGCTCGAGGGTGGCGTTCCGATTGTCCGGGATGGCCAGTGCCTCGGGGCGGTTGGCGTCAGTGGCGTGAAATCAAGCGAGGATGCTCAGATTGCAAAGGCCGGGATCGCGGCGCTGGCTTAGGCTTGCTCAGCCGTTCAGCCGTTCGGGTTTGACTTCCTGCAAGATGACAGTGGCAATTTCTTCAATCGATTTGGTCGTGGTCGACAGCCAGCGGATGTCTGAGCGGCGCATCATGGCCTCGGCCTCGGCCACCTCATGGCGGCAGTTGGCCAACGAGGCGTATTCGGAGTTGGGTCGGCGCTCGTTGCGAATTTCGCTCAGCCGCTCAGGCTGAATGCTCAAACCGAAGAGTTTGCTTAGATGGTGCTTGAGCGCGGGTGGCAAGTGGCGGCGCTCAAAGTCTTCCGGAATCAAGGGATAGTTGGCCACCTTGAGGCCATATTGCATCGCCAAATACAGTGAGGTCGGCGTCTTGCCGCTGCGGCTGACACCGATCAGGATGACGTCGGCGTGCTCCAGGTCGCGGTGACTTTGTCCATCGTCATGGGCCAGGGAGTAGTTGATGGATTCGATGCGCGCCTGGTATTCCTTGCTCTTGCTGACGTCGCTGAAACGGCCGACGTGGTGGTTGGATTGGAGCGCCAACTCCGCTTCCAGCGGGAGTATGAAGGTTCCGAACATGTCGAGCAACAGGCCGTGGCAATGGTCGGCGATCACTTTGAGCACGTCAGGGTTCACCAAGGTGGTGAAGACAATTGGCTTGTGCCCGCTGATGGTCGCCACATGGTTGATGCTACGCACCGCGTCGTGCGCCTTCTCGACCGAGTCGACGAAGGGCAACCGCAGGTAACGAAATTTGATTTCAAACTGGGCAAGAATGGCGGTACCAAAGGTTTCCGAGGTAATGCCTGTGCCGTCTGAAACAAAGAAAACAGTTCGATTGGACATGGTAGTTGACCCGGCTGACTCACCGCATTTTGCAGCAAACAGCGCGGTCCGGACGGGCTCGCCACCTACAATGCCTGCCAGCCAACCCATTCCAACCATGCGCCACCCCGCTGATATAACAGAACAACAACGCAGTGGGTCTGCGCGTATGGGCCTTGCCGACGTACCAGAGCGCCAGGCACGTTGCACAGAGCCGGTTCTAACTTCTGGAGCTTTCCCATGTCTGCACTGTTTGATTCGACCGACCTGGTCGTACCGTTTGAGAACCTGAGGATGACCGACGTCGAGGTGGTTGGTGGCAAGAACGCCAGCCTCGGCGAGATGATTTCAAACTTGCCAGCCGGCGTCAGGGTGCCCACCGGCTTTGCGACAACTGCCCATGCCTTTCGCCGCTTTCTGGCCCATGCCGACCTCGTTGGCACGATCAATGCCCGCTTAAGTGCACTTGACACCGAAGATGTCAGGGAACTGGCCAAGGTCGGTGCTGAAATTCGTGCGCTGGTTGAGGCGCAGCCCTTTCCCCCGGATCTGGAGCAGGCCGTACGAGAGGCCTTTGCAAGGCTGAGTTCGGACCAGCCCCTGGCTTCTTTCGCTGTCCGTTCGTCTGCGACGGCCGAAGATTTGCCGGATGCTTCGTTTGCTGGCCAGCAAGAGACGTTCTTGAACGTCAGCGGTATCGAGCACATCTTGCACAAGGTCAAGGAGGTTTTCGCTTCCCTCTACAACGACCGCGCGATCAGCTACCGCGTGCACAAGGGTTTTGCCCACGAACACGTGGCGCTGAGCGCTGGCATTCAACGCATGGTGCGCTCGGACATTGGCGCCGCTGGTGTCATGTTCACGATCGACACTGAATCCGGCTTTCAGGATGTGGTCTTCATCACTTCCAGCTATGGATTGGGCGAGACGGTGGTGCAGGGCGCTGTCAATCCGGACGAATTTCATGTCCACAAGCCGATGCTCAGGGCCGGCAAGGACGCCGTGATCAGCCGCAGCCTGGGCTCCAAACTGATTCAAATGCGCTTTGCCACGGCGCAGGAGAAGGCGCTCAATGGCGCTTTGGTGGCCACGACGGATGTCCCGACAGAGCAGCGTAACCGTTATTCCCTGACCAACGCCGAGGTGCAGCGGCTGGCCAGCTACGCTTTGGTGATTGAGCAACACTACGGCCGGGCCATGGATATTGAATGGGGCAAGGACGGTCTGGATGGTGAGCTCTACCTCCTGCAAGCGCGACCAGAGACCGTCAAGAGCCAGGCGTCTGGAAAGCTGGAATATCGCTACAAGCTCAAGGGCAAGAGCGCAGTCATCGTCGAGGGTCGGGCTATCGGCCAGAAGATCGGCACCGGCCCGGTCCGGATCGTCCACAACCTGAGTGAGATGGATAAGGTGATGGCGGGTGATGTTCTGGTGACCGACATGACGGACCCCAATTGGGAGCCGGTGATGAAGCGCGCCGCTGCGGTCATCACCAACCGCGGTGGACGTACTTGTCACGCCGCCATCATTGCACGCGAGCTCGGCATTCCGGCGGTGGTCGGCTGCGGCCATGCCACCGAGGTGCTGAAGGAGGGCATGCTGGTGACCGTGAGTTGTGCTGAGGGCGACACTGGTTTCATTTACGACGGATTGCTCGAAACCGAAGTCACCGAAGTGCAGCGCGGTGCCATGCCAGAGATCGACGTCAAGATCATGATGAATGTGGGCAACCCGCAACTGGCTTTTGACTTCTGCCAACTGCCCAATGCTGGGGTTGGGTTGGCGCGCCTGGAGTTCATCATCAACAACAACATCGGCGTGCATCCGAAGGCCATTCTGGACTATCCCAATATTGACGCCGATCTGAAGAAGGCGGTTGAATCGGTGGCGCGCGGTCATGCCTCGCCACGTGCCTTCTATGTCGACCGGATTGCTGAGGGAGTCGCCACGATTGCCGCAGCTTTTTGGCCCAAACCGGTGATCGTACGTTTGTCAGATTTCAAGAGCAATGAATATCGAAAGCTCATAGGCGGTAGCCGTTATGAACCCGAGGAAGAGAACCCGATGCTCGGTTTCCGTGGTGCCGCGCGTTATGTCAGCGAAGATTTTGGAGCCGCGTTCGCCATGGAGTGCGAGGCCTTGAGGCGTGTTCGTCATGATATGGGATTGACCAATGTCGAGGTCATGGTGCCCTTTGTTCGCACCGTGAACCAGGCCCGCAAAGTGGTGGAGTTGATGGCCTCGCATGGACTCAGGCGTGGCGAGGAGGGCTTGCGCATCATCATGATGTGCGAGATTCCCAGCAACGCGATTTTGGCCCATGAGTTCTTGCAGCATTTCGATGGTTTTTCGATCGGTTCGAATGACCTGACTCAGCTCACCCTGGGGCTAGACCGGGATTCTGGTTTGGCGCTGTTGGCGGCAGATTTTGACGAGCGCGACCCGGCAGTGACCGCCTTGATCAAGCAGGCCATCAGTGCCTGCCGCGCCGAGGGCAAGTACATCGGCATTTGCGGTCAGGGTCCGAGCGACCACCCCGATTTTGCGGAGTGGCTGATGAAGCAGGGGATTTCGTCGATCTCCCTTAACCCGGATTCAGTGTTGGCGACCTGGCAGGGTTTGGCCCGGTCTTGAGCATGGGGAAAGGCTTTCGATTGCAGGCTTGGCTTCTTGTGGTCTGGTTCGCCGCATCGTTCGGTGTGGTCTTCTTTGCAAACGACTTGCAGGTCAGTGTCAATGGCTGGCCGCTGGGTTACTGGTTCGCGGCGCAGGGCGGGGTGTTCGTGTTCATAGCGGTGGTTGCTGTCTTTGCCTGGTGGGCGAACAAGCGCGACGGCGCTGAGGCCCGTGACGAGCGCTACGAGGCCTATAAACGCCGCTTGCATGGCAGATTTGCACTCTACATTGTCTGTTTGCTGCTGTTCCTCTTGGCTCTGGCGATGGCAGAAGGGTGGGGTCTGAAGAAGACATGGATTGGCGCGATCTTCTTGATTGCCACGGTGAGCCTGTACGCAGCCATCGGTATCTACGGACGTACGTCAGACCCCGCCGAGTACTATGTCGCCGGCCGCAATGTTCCGGCCATCTACAACGGCATGGCGACTGCCGCCGACTGGATGAGTGCGGCGTCGTTCATCAGCATGGCCGGGGGGCTTTATCTACAGGGCTTTTCCGGCAGCCAGTCTCAGCCTGGCGGGTTGGTGTATGTGCTGGGGTGGACTGGCGGGTTTTGCCTGCTGGCACTGCTGGTTGTTCCCTACCTCAGAAAGTATGGCTTGTATACCGTGCCAGACTATTTTGGTGTTCGGTTCGGCGGGCGTTGGCCGCGACTGATAGCGGCGTTTTCTGCGGTGCTGTGTTCCTTTACCTACGTCGTGGCGCAGATCTACGGCGTCGGTTTGATTGCCTCACGCCTGACCGGAGTTCAATTTGAGATCGGCATATTGCTTGGTCTCGGGGGCGTTCTGGTGTGTTCTTTTTTGGGCGGTATGCGAGCCGTCACGTGGACCCAGGTCACGCAGTACGTGGTGCTGATTCTGGCCTTTCTGATTCCGGTGTCATGGCTCGCGTACAAACAATTGGGCAATCCGGCAGCTCCCTTTGTCTACGGTCAGCAGCTCAACAAGATTTCCGAACTGGAACAGCAGTTGCTGGCGTCACCGGCTGAAACGCAGGTGATTCGCGAGTATGCCCGGCGCGCACGCGCGCTGGAGCTGAAATTGCAGAACGTGGAGTTGGCGTTGGAGCGCGAGCGTCTTGATTTGAGGGAGAGAGTTCGTTGGTTGAATGAGCATCAAGCCGATGAGACGAGCATCGTGTTGCTGCGCCGTGAACTGGCGGCCCTGCCCAAGGACGCAGCGGCGGCGCGTGAGCGCTGGAGTCGAGTGATGCAGGAAGACCTGGAGCGTGCCAAACCCCTGGGCGGTATGCCGCGCCATATGAAACCCTTTGCCGGCGACCCGCAGGGTAGCGCCCAGGAGCGTGAGGCCTTCGAGCTTTCCAGGCGCAATTTTCTGGCCTTGATGTTTTGCTTGATGGTGGGCACTGTCGGCTTGCCGCACTTGTTGACCCGGTTTAACACCACGCGCAGCGTGGCGGAGGCACGAACGTCGGTCGCCTGGTCGCTCTTCTTTATTGCTTTGTTGTACCTGGCGGCGCCAGCGTTGGCGGTGCTGGTGAAGTATGAAATCATGAGCCACCTGGTGGGCCAGAACTTCGATTCGCTGCCAGCCTGGATCGCCCAGTGGGCCAAGGTGGACCCGACCCTGATATCGGTCAGCGATATCAATGGTGACGGCGTCTTGCAGTTCTCTGAGTTGAAGATGGGGGCGGACATTGTGATGCTGGCGACGCCCGAACTCGGCGGAATGCCGTACGTGGTGTCGGGTCTGGTGGCGGCGGGTGGTCTGGCGGCTGCACTTTCTACCGCCGACGGCTTGCTGCTGACGATTGGCAGCGCGCTGGCGCATGACTCGTTTGTTCGCGCCAAAGCTGATCGCGTGGATGCGGCGCGGCGCGTGATGTTGTCGAAATTTTCCCTGCTGGTCGTCGCGCTGTTGGCTGCGTACGTTGCCGCGCAACGTCCCGCCGACATTCTTCATTTGGTGTCGGCTTCGTTCTCCTTGGCGGGTGCTGCCTTTGTGCCGGCCTTGGTCTTGGGAATATTCTGGAGCAGAACGAATGCCAGGGCGGTGGTGGGCGGCATGATCGTCGGACTCGGGCTGACGGTTTACTACATGGTGATCAACGCTGCATCCGTCAGGGCTGCGCTGCGCTTGAGCGGCAATGGCTTGTGGTTTGGCATTTTGCCTGTTTCAGCGGGTGTTTTTGGCATTCTGGCCGGCCTGAGCGTGATCGTGGTCGTCAGCCTGTGGTCACGTGCGCCAACCGTTGATCAGTGAGGAAGCCAAGTCAAGGTTGGAGCAGCTATAATAGCGGGCTTCACCTTGCCACACCTCACACGACGCTGAGGGTGGCTTCTTCGTCCATTTTGGGCATGCCACAAGGAGAGTTAATGCGTCACTATGAAATCATTCTCATGATTCATCCGGATC
>CAYHDD010000099.1:0-8320 GCA_964355195.1 uncultured Rhodoferax sp.
AGTTGCTCGGGTTCAGGCCCGACTGCGAGAGCGCGCGCAGGCAGTGTGCGGCGCCAAAGTAATCGGTGAACTTCACAGAGGCAGACGCGCGAAACCTGGGCTTGGCCTGCAGGCGCATCCAGGCCTCGGTGATCACGCCCAGCGTGCCTTCACTGCCCAGCACCAGACGATCCGGTGCCGGGCCGGCGCCCGAAGCCGGCAGGCGCCGCGTCTGCATCACGCCCGCCGGTGTGACCATGCGCGTGCTCTGGACAAAGTCGTCAATGTGCGTGTACTGGGTGGCGTAGTGGCCACCGGCGCGCGTGGCAATCCAGCCGCCGAGCGAGGAGAACTCAAAGCTTTGCGGGAAGTGGCGCAAGGTCAGTCCGTGCGGCCTTAGTCGCGCCTCGATCTCCGGTCCCAGCGCGCCGGCCTGGATGCGCGCGGCGCGGCTGATGCTGTCGATTTCCAGGACCCGTGACAGACGCTCCAGATCGAGCGAAACCACCCCGACAAAGTCAGTGCCCACTGTCGGCTCAACCCCGCCGCAGACGCTGCTGCCACCGCCGTAGGGAATGACGGCCACCTTGCTGCGCGCGGCCCAGTCAAGGATGTCGATCACCGCCTGCTCGTCATCGGGATAGGCGACCCAGTCCGGCGGATTGGGTACGCTGCGCAGCCACATGCGGGCGCAATCGGCGTAGCTCTTGCCGTAGGCGTGGTTGAGGCGGTCCAGCGGCGTGTCAGAGAACATGGCCGCCAGCGCCGCTGGTACTGTGATGCGCGGCGCACGCAGACTGAACTCGGCCAGCGTTGGTGGCACCGGGTCGAAAACCTGCCCCCCGAGTTGTTCGATCATGAGCTTCAGCGTCGCCTGTTCACGCGCGTCGAGGGTGGCTTCGGCTGCGCCCCAGCCCCAGAAGCGCCGTGCCGGGCGCCGGGACAAACTGCTGCTATCGAGACTCATGGCGATCTCCTCTTGATATGGCTTGCGGGCAGATCTTCAGCTCTGTCCCCAACTCGAAATGGGATGTCGGATGCCCAGCTCAGGCCAGCGCTGGCTGGCGCGACTGCCTCACACGGTAGAGCAGGAAGCCGACGATGCTCAGATTCAGCAAGTTCCAGCCCAGGCCGTTGATGAAGGCGGCGCGGTAGGAGCCGGTCCAGTCGAAGATAGCGCCCGACAGCCAACCGCCCAGCGCCATGCCGACCAGGGAGGCCATCAGCACGGTGCCGGTGCGTGCGCCGGCCTGCAACGGGCTGAAATATTCACGCACGATCAGCGCGTAGCTCGGCACGATGCCGCCATGAAAAAGACCAAAAAGACCCGACACCACGTACAGCGACACCATGCCGTCAAAGGGCAAAAACAACAACAGTGCAACGCCCTGTAGCAGGGAGCCCAGCAAGAGCGTGCGCAGACCGCCGATGTGGTCCGACACCCAGCCTGACAGCAGGCGGCTGACAATGCCCAGCCCCATCATCAAGGAGAGCATTTGAGCTCCGCGGGCTGCACCAAAACCAAGGTCTGTGCAATACGCCACGATGTGCACCTGCGGCATGGCCATGGCCACGCAACAACCGACCCCGGCGACGCACAGCATCAGTTGCAACTGGCCAGGCGACTGCCCAAGCGGTTGCACCGGGTCGGACTGACCCAGGAAGCGCGCCGACTTGGGCTGCACTGCGTGGGCGGCAGCGGCGCTGCCTGCAGCGGGAGCGCGGCGGCGCAGGAACAGCGCCAATGGCGTCATCGTCAGGAGGCAGAACAGACCGAGGCCAAAGTAGGTCTGGCGCCAACCAACGCTGTCGATGAAGTACTGCATGATCGGCGGCCAGACGGCACCGGCCAGGTAGTTGCCGCTCATGCAGATGGCCACTGCCATGCCACGTCGGCGTACGAACCAGAGCGAGGTGTCGGCCACCAGCGGTGCAAAGGTGACCGAGGCGCCGAGCATGCCGATCAAAAGACCCTGTGCCAGACTGAATTGCCACAGGCTGTTGGCAAAGCCGGCCAGCACAAAGCCGAGCGCCAGCGCCAGCGTGCCAATGAGTGCCACGCGCATCACGCCAAGCCGGTCGGCCAGGCGACCCATCAGGATGCCGCCAAAGCCAAAACAGATCAGTGTTGCGGTGTACGGAAACGAGGCGTCGGCGCGCGCCACGCCGAAATCGCGTTGCAGGACGGGCAGCACCACCGCCACCGAGTACATGCCGACGCCCCCGATCGTCATGATCAGCATCGAGACCATCAGGCGTGCCCAGGCGTAGGCTGAGTCAACGGTGGGTTCGGTCGATGTGCGCATGAGGGGCATTTGAACCGATTTTGGTGTGCGCCAAACTAATGCTTGTTGACGCCATCGTTGCGCTGGCGATGTGGCGTCAGAAACAATAGGCGCCACGATCGTCCAGTTCGTGGTTCAGACGGCCTTGCCCGAAGCTGAGCGCATCCTCGAACAAGAACGCGTGATCAGGCAATCTGCGCAGGATGCAACGGCTTTTCTGAAGGCGCTTGAGCACTCTTTGCCACCCAACGAGAAACTGAAGACGGCAATCGGCAACTACCAGAACATCTGCCATGATCACACTGGAAGGCTTGACTGGGCGCCGCAACCGAAAGGCGTTTGACTGGCGCACTGCGGCGCATGACCCGCAGCCGCATCTAGGTCGCGGCATTCACGTCCAGCGTGCCTTCACTGCCCATCACCAGATGTCGGGTGTGGCCCGAGAAATCGTCAGGGGTCAGACTGCCTATTGGCGCCGAATTCGTTACTTAGCTGATCCGCAGCCTGCGACAGGTGCGTCACAATGTCGGCAACCGGGACGTTGCGCAGTCGATCTGTCAGTCCCGTTACCCCGAGCGAGTAAAGTACATCTCCCCCTTTTACCCTGACCGGATGGGCATAGCTCAAGACGCCGAAATCCAGCTCATTGTCACAAACGGCAATGCCGGTTTCTCGTATCTGCTTGAGTTCCTTGCGCAGAACTCTTTCACTCACTTTGGTGTTTTCGGTATATTTCTCCCGCGGACCGGAAAAATAGCGTTTGATGAAATCTTCGTCCTGAAACGCCAGGATCGCCTTTCCGGATGCCGCTGCGTGCAGCGGCAACTCCCGCCCCGGCTGGACGAAGGCGCGGTTGGTCCCGCGAGGCTGTTCCATCAAAACGGACTCTGCATTGGTTCCGTTCAGTTTGGCCAAGTGGACCGTTTCGCCAAGTTGCTCAACGAGTTTCTTCAGAATTGATCCAGCGATATGGGAATACTCCGTCTTCGCCAATGTGGAGTAAAGCAAGCTCTGCAAGCGCCGCCCAAGGATATAGTTTCGACCGCCATCGGTGTTGGCCAGTAGATCAAGTTGCTTGAGGCTGCTGACCAGCCGATGCACCGTTGCCGGTCTCAAATCCAGGCGCTGTCCAATGTCAGTGAGCGTTAGGCCGGCCCGTGCACTGCCGACGGCCTCGATGATTTGAAAGTATCGACTTAACGGCGTCTCGTTCTTTGTCGGGGTCATATGTTTGCTGGAGGTTCTGTCGTAGCCGATGCTTGGCGTGCGCGAGCATACCAGCATGTCGTGTATCAAGATTGCGCGGACAAGATGCCTTGCCCGCGCTTACCTTGGCAACGCTTGTGAAGTTCGTTCTGTTGAACCTCCCGATTACAGCTGCACCCATTTCCCGCCGCGCACGACATACTGCGCTATCGCCACGGCCACCTTCGTTTGGCCATTGCCATCGAATGTGGTTTCACCGAGAACACCGGCGTACTTCATCGCGCGAATGGCTTGTGCCACAGCCTGTTTGTTCTCGGTCCCTTTTTCCCGAAGCGCCTGCACGATGATGCCAATTGCGTCGTAGGCGAACATGGTGTAGTTGGAGGATGGGTCACTGAAATTGCGGGCAGTATAGGCGGCTTCCAATGCCTCGGATTTCGGGTTCTTCTGCGCCCCCCGAACGCCGGCGATCACTCCTTCGCCAGCGTCGCCAGCGATTTGAATGAACATGGGGTCGTAGATTCCGGATATCCCGTACATCGGGATATTCAAGCCGAGCTCCTTCATTTGCTTGCGCACAATGCCAGCCTCCGTGATCACGCCGCCGAAGTAGATTCCCTGGGCATTCAGCGGTTTCAACTTCGTCAGTATTGGGCGAAAATCTGTCGTCCCAACTGGAGCAGCGTCGGCGCCGATGATCTTTCCACCTTGACTTTCATACAGCTGCGTGAAGCTGAGTGTGTTCTGTTTTCCGTAATCGGAAGTGTCCGATACGATCACGAGGGACTTCACCTTCATTGTCTTTGCCAGCCATTCGGCGAGCGGCGCATTCTCAGCCGCCAGGGTCGGCGTAACCCGCGTCACGAACGGGAGGTTCTGATCTGTTACCCGTGGGCTGATTGCTCCCCAAACGATGAAGGGCATTCCGGCGCGGTTGAAAACGGGCGTAGTTGCAAGCGCAACGGCGCTATTCCAATGGCCGATTGCGGCAACGCAGTCCGGATCGTTGGTAAGCTTTAAAGCGGCGTTGACGCCGGTAGTGGGCTCACCTGCATCATCGAGAACAACCGGCACAATTTTGAACGGGAGTCCTGAAGCGTTGGCATGGTCCACCGCGAGCATGAATCCGTTGCGCGCAGCGAGTCCATGACCTGAGTTGCCCCCGCTGAGTGGACCGATAAATCCGATTTTGATCTCCTTTTTCTGTGCAAATGCAGATCCGGAAAATGCTGTGACACATACCGCACCCGCTGACACACTGACGAATTTTCTACGACTGATCGACATGGAAAGATCTCCTTTTGGTAAGCCCCTATCGGGAGCTGATCTATACGATAGATATACGAATTTCCGGCCTGCGCGCCATCAGCGTTCGCAAGAGAGATCTTCGCTACGGTGGATTTGACAAATTCCGCAAATCGGAAATCGATTTCGGTTTGTGTAGTTTGAAACAAATGACCGACGCAGTCAAGACCCAATCAAAAATATTTATTTTCAGGTCCGACAGGTCGATCCTGGGGACACGTTCCATGGACCGTCCATGTAACGGGCAAACGCGTAAATTTCGCCACCCCTGCGATTTTGATTGACATCTTCGAATGCGTGCGTATAATTCCGATTATCGCGACAACTTTCCGATAAACGGAATTCACAACGTGAACCCCATCTGGAGCAATTTGATGAGTAAAAAAGAACTGAATTCGACGCAAGCACGGGATGTGGCCTGCCACGTTCATCCTGCTACGGACCTGTCTCAACTTGCGGAAAACGGACCACACATCTTCCTTCGTGGCGAGGGTATCTATGTCTTCGATGAGGACGGAAAGCGCTATATCGAGGGATTGTCCGGTCTGTGGTGTGCTTCACTGGGCTTCAGCGAAAAGCGTCTGGTGGAAGCGGCCAGAAAGCAGATGGAGGTACTTCCCTTCTATCACAACTTCGCAGGCAAAGCGGTCCAGCCAGCGATTGATTTGGCGGCTCTGCTGATCGAGCGGGCACCGGTGCCCATGTCCAAGGTGCTGTTCACCAATTCTGGGTCCGAAGCCAACGACACGCAGGTGAAGCTGGTCTGGTACTACAACAACATCCTTGGCCGACCGAACAAAAAGAAAATCATTGCACGTCGAGGCGCCTACCATGGCATCACGGTGGCGTCGGGAAGCATGACCGGTTTGCCCGCGAGCCATTGGGGCTTTGATCTTCCGGTGGACCGCTTTCTTCACACCGACTCCCCGCACTTCTATCGCTTTGGAAACGAGGGCGAGACGGAGGAGCAATTCTCTTCGCGTCTGGCCGACAACCTGGAAAAAATGATTGTGGCCGAAGGTCCCGATACGGTAGCAGCCTTCATCGCCGAACCATTCCTGGGCGCTGGCGGAGTGATACCGGCACCGAAAGGCTATTTTGAAAAGATCCAGCCGATACTTGACCGTTACGACATCCTGTTCATCGTAGACGAGGTGATCAGCGGCTTCTATCGCACCGGCAACATGTTTGCCACCGAGACTTATGCGCTCAAGCCCGACCTCATTACCCTGGCCAAGGCATTGTCGGCCGCTTATCAGCCGATTGGCGCCGTGATGATGAACGAGCGGATCTACCAGACGCTGCTTGAGGGCAGTCGCAAGTACGGTATCTTTGGCAGCGGGTTCACCTATTCGGGGCATCCCGTCCCGGCCGCCGTCGCACTGGAAACGCAGAAGATCTATGACACCGACCGGACGGGCGCCCACGTGAAATCCGTTGCTCCACATTTCCAGCATCGACTGCGGGCATTGGCCGACCATCCTCTGGTTGGAGACGCGCGCGGCCTGGGCCTCATCGGCGCTGTGGAACTCGTCAAGAACAAGCAGACCAGGCAGAGTTTCGCCGCAAGCCTCAAGCTCGGTGCCTGGGTCGTCGGGAAAGCCATGGAGCACGGTTTGATTCTGCGGGCCCTGGCCAACGACACAGTGGCGTTGTGCCCGCCACTGATCATCAATGACTCCCAGATAGACGCGATGTTCGACAGCCTGGGTCGTGCCCTGGATGACGCGCAGCAGCAGTTCTGCGGGAAGTGAGAGCAAACCAATGATGGCCTGGAACTAGCGCTATGGCAAACAACGGATGGCAAGTAGGGATCGACATCGGCGGCACCTTCACGGATGTCGTCGCGGTGAGGTTGCACGACGGTACCGTACGAACGGCCAAGGTCGCAACCACCACGGCTGATCGAGTGGCGGGCCTGGAGGCCGCGCTGGCCGCCGTCGACATCCAATGGTCGGACATCGACGACTTGATCCACGGAACGACGATGGTGACCAACGCCATCGTCGAGGGGGAACTCGCCGAAGTGGCGCTTGTGACAACCGAGGGCTTCGCCGACACGCTGGCCATTGGCCGACAGAACCGTCTACATCTGTATCGCCTGGATCTGGCTCCAAAAAGCGTGCCGCAAGTGCAGGCTGGCAACCGCCACGAGGTCGGCGAACGCCTCGATCACACCGGCAAGGTGCTCAAGGCGCTGGACATTGCCTCGGTCGCCTCTGTCATCGAAAAAATCGCCGCGGGTGGCGCAAAGGCCGTGGCCGTTTCCTTGCTGCACTCGTACGCCGATTCCTGCCACGAAGAGACGCTGGCCAAGCTTTTGCGCGCGCGGTTTCCCTTCGTGGCCTTGTCCAATCGCGTAAATCCCGAAGCGCGCGAATATGAGAGAACCGCCACCACGGTCCTGAGCGCCAGCGTGATGCCCCTGGTTGCCGGCTACCTGGACCGCCTCGAGTTGGTGCGGCCCAAGCAGTCTCGCCTGCACCTGTTCCATTCTGCAGGCGGAATGGCGTCGCCCGATGCGCTGCGCGAGTTGCCGCTGAGCCTGGCCATGTCGGGCCCCGCGGCCGGGGTCGCCGCGGCCGGGCGAATCGCGCGGGAGCTTGGAATCGACCACGCCATCAGTTTCGACATGGGCGGAACCACCACAGATGTGTGCCTCATCGTCGGCGGCCAGGGGCAAATTTCGAGCGACAGGTCACTCGATGGTCGACCGCTGCGCCAGCCCATGGTGGCAGTAGAGTCGATTGGAGCAGGGGGAGGATCTGTGGCCAGATTCGACCACGGCGCTCTTTGCGTGGGGCCGGAAAGTGCCGGTTCTGATCCAGGCCCGGCTTGCTATCGCAGGGGCGGCCAGCTGCCAACCGTGAGCGACGCCAACCTGATCCTCGGCTATATGGATGCGGACCGCGTCCTCGGCGGAAACATGGCGCTTGACAGCGCCGCCGCACGCAACGCCGTGGCTCCCATGGCCGCGCGAATGAACATGGCCGTCGAAGCGGCTGCGCTGGGCATCGTCAAGGTGGTGAATTCAGCCATGGTCATGGCGCTGCGCCGCGTCACGGTCGAGCGCGGCATCGACGGTCGACAGTGTGCACTGCTTGCCTACGGTGGCGCGGGACCCATGCACGCGGTTGAAGTGGCACGTGCGTTCGGAATTTCCAAGGTCATCGTGCCCAAGCACTCCAGCGTCTTCTCGGCGCTGGGTTGCGTAAGCGCCGAAATGAGCTATGCGCAGCAGCGCACCGTACGCATGGCGTCTGGCGAATGGGACAAGCCGCATCTTGAGGCGGCGCGCGAATCGTTACGTTCCCGTCTTTGCGCGCCGCTGCTGGCGGCAGGCTATCCGGTCGAAGACATTTCAATCGAGGAAGTGGCGGCCATCCGCTATCGTGGGCAGAGCTATGCGATCGAGATCGCACATCCAAGCTTTGACGAATTGGACAAACTGGGGCAGGCTTTCACTGACCAGCACCAAAAGCTCTACGGTTTCGTTGCCGCCGACCCATGGGAACTGGTCGCGATTCGGCAGCGCGCGTCGATAC
>CAYHDD010000100.1:0-8301 GCA_964355195.1 uncultured Rhodoferax sp.
CTGGTGCGCGGACAGCGAAGTCCAATGCAGCAATTCAAGACGCCCGTCGAGATGCTCAACCAGCGCGCTACGGCTCTCGACCCAGTCGCCGTCATTGCAGTACAAGGTGCCATCAATGTCACGCATCTCAGGACGATGAATGTGGCCACACACCACGCCATGATGGCCAAGACGCCTGGCTTCATGGGCCACGGCCACCTCAAACTCCGTGACATAGTTCAAGGCCTTCTTCACTCTGTGCTTCAGGTAGGCAGAGAGCGACCAATAGGGTAGACCGAGGCGAGCCCTGAAGTAGTTCAGGTGTCGATTCAGCTTCAGCGTGAATTCATACAGGTTGTCACCCACGTAGGCCAGCCACTTGGCGCACTGAATCACGCCATCAAAGTAGTCCCCATGCGTCACCCACAATCTGCGGCCATCGCACGTCGTGTGAATGGCCGAATCAAGCACATGGATGCCGCCGAACTGGTGACCAATAAAGCCTCGCGCAAATTCGTCGTGATTGCCGGGCACGTAAACAATGTGGCAGCCCTTGCGGGCGCGCCGTAGCAACTTCTGCACCACATCGTTGTGCGCTTGGGGCCAATACCAGCGCCGACGCAGCTGCCAGCCATCGACGATATCGCCCACCAAATACAGGTAATCGCTCGGGTGGGCCCGCATGAAGTCGAGCAGTGCCTCGGCCTGGCAGCCTGGCGTGCCCAGGTGCAGGTCAGAAACAAATATGGCTCGCACACGCTGCGCGGGTGCGTCGTCGTCAACTTCATCAAGTGGCGTCGACAAGCTGGCACCAACCAGCGGCGCCATGAAGTCAAAAGCCAGGCGCATCAGGCACTCAGGAAGTGCTTTTGATAGCGTGCTGGGATGTCGTTGATGCGCATCATCATCGGAAGATCTGCCGTATTGAAATCAGGATCCCAGGCCGGCGCCCCCAAGACTTTGGCGCCGAGTCTCAAGTAGCCCTTGATCAAGGCCGGAGGTTCAACCGTCAAGCTGCTATCGAGCCGCTCGACCGGCAGCGGCAGGCGCGGGCGAACATGGTGTTCAATCGGCGCCAGATGGCTTGTCTTGAGTTGACGCCAAATGCTGGCAGCCGCATCGCCGCTGGGCATGCCGTTGTGCAACATCGGGATACTGGCGCAGCCAATCATGGTGTCCAGGCGGTTACGCACCATGAACTCTGCCAGAGCGCCCCACAAGGCCATGATGACGCCGCCCTGACGATACTCCGGGTGGACGCAACTGCGCCCCAACTCCACCATGCGCTTCCTCAGGTCGCGCAGGCGAGTCAGATCAAACTCGAGGTCGCTGTAGGTGCTGCCCACGCGGCACGCCTGAGCGGGAGTCAGCAGCCGGTAGGTGCCAACCACCTCGCCGCTGATGGCATCGCGCACCAGCAAGTGCTCGCAGTAGTTGTCGAACAAATCGACATCATGTCCTGGAAGACTGGTGTCAAGACGCGCGCCCATCTCCTGAGCAAAGACCTGGTAGCGCAGGCGCTGCGCCTGGCGCACTTCATCGAGGTGCCTTGCCCATGAAACGCTGAGCCCGGCGCGAGCGGGCTTGACAACAGACATTGGCTCCGACGCGCCGAACGGCTTCAAATACCGGTCAAACAAGCCCTGCGGCAAGGAGACCGGAGAGAGGGAAAAAGTAGGGTTGGGCAGCTCTTTCAAATTCGACTCCTGCGTGTTGCGTTGTCGAATGGTCGCCCCCCTTGATGACGACTTGATGGCACCACTATGGCAATTTCATGACAGCACGCAGGGACCGCTGCGGCTGGCCTGCAACGTCACGAAGTTGCCATCAAGCGATGTCAGGATTCGCTCTTCAACATCAACTCGACTCTGCTATGTACCCACAGGAAGAAACTCAACTCGCAAGCAACGGACTACGCTATACCTCCAAAGAAAACGGCTCACCCTTTCAGGGATTGGGGGCATCCGGAGAGACCATGAGCTGCATCCAATGCGGTCATCACCGACCGCGCAGAAATGGCATCTTCAAGCGTTACCTGAATTCGATGATGTTCTTTTGCGGTAGCTGCAAACCAGCCCAGGCGCAACAGTCAGTCGCAAGCGCACGTTCGAACTGACACGACATGAAATCAAACCCGATAGAGAGCCCGTACAAGGGAAAGACGGGGGTACGACGCTTGCTCAATGCCCTCAGCTATTCGTGTTCCGGTTTGCAGGAAGCGTTTCGAAATGAAGACGCATTCCGCCAGGAAGTCCTGCTGTCGGCAGTCCTGATTCCGTTGACGTTTCTGCTCGAAAAGGAGATGTTCGGACGTGCTCTGATGATCAGTTGCGTACTGCTGCTTCTGGTCATCGAACTGATCAATTCAGCGATTGAGGCAACCGTCGATCGAATTTCACTGGACGACCACAGGCTGGCCAAGCGGGCCAAAGACATAGGCAGCGCGGCGGTGCTGATCGGCCTGGTGAATCTGGCGGCGGTCTGGACACTGGTCTTGCTGCACTGAATATGAAGATCCTGTTCATCTCCGATGTCTATTTTCCGCGCGTGAACGGTGTTTCTACGTCCATCGAGACTTTTCGGCGCAATCTACATTCGTTTGGGCATGTCGTTCATCTGATCGCACCCGACTACGGCGCACCCGGCGCCGATGAAGCAGGCATCCTGCGCGTGCCGGCGCGCCGGGTACCGTTCGACCCTGAAGACAGGCTCATGAGTTACGGCTGGGTCATGAATCAGCTGAACAGATGGCGCAGTGAGCAGTACGACCTCATCCACGTGCAGACGCCCTTCGTGGCGCATTACCTGGGTGTCAAACTGTCGGACCTGCTTCACATCCCGTGCATTGAGACCTACCACACCTTTTTCGAGGAATATCTCCACCACTACATCCCTCTGTTGCCGAAGTGGGTGACACGTTCCCTGGCGAAGCGATTCTCGCGTCATCAGGGAAACCGTCTGGACGGCATGGTGATCCCCTCCAGACCGATGCAGCGCGTGTTGCAGGGCTACGGCATAGCGACGACCATGGAAGTCATTGCTACCGGCATCGAGCCGGAGAGTTTCGTACCCGGGAATCGATCTGCGTTTCGTGAGAAATTCGGCATCCAGCAGGATCGACCGATGCTGCTTTTTGTCGGGCGCGTGGCACACGAGAAGAACATTGACTTCCTGATCAAGGTCGTTGACCATGTCAGAAGGCAGGTTGAAGACGTCCTGTTCGTCATTGCCGGTGAAGGACCGGCGCGGGTGAGTCTGGAACATGAAGTCCGCAAGCGCGCGATCAGCGAATACGTCCGCTTTATCGGTTACCTGGACCGCCACACCGAGTTGAACAATTGCTATAGCGCAGCAGATATCTTCATATTCTCATCGAGAACGGAAACCCAGGGACTGGTCTTGCTCGAAGCCATGGCGCAAGGTGTGCCTGTTGTCTCCACCGCCGAACTCGGCACGCGCGACGTATTGCAGGACGGCGCCGGCGTATGGATTGCACAGGAAGAGGTGGCTGATTTTTCCAGCAATATCATCAAAATGCTCGATCACGCGCAGCTGCGCCGCGAGTTGGGGGAACTGGGTCGTGCCTATGCGAATGAGTGGTCGGCGGCGAAGCAGGCGAACAAGATGCTGACTTTCTACAAGACACTCACAGCGTAGTTACTTTGGTTTAGGCACAAAGGTACCGCTCCAGCCGCTGGTTGCAATGCGGATCTGATCTGCACCCAGTCTTGTCAATGTGAATTTGCCACCCTGCCCCAACAAGCTGCGCAGTAGCCAACCACTTGCCGGCCCCATGCGAAGCTGATCTTTGTCGAAGCTGATTTCGAGATCCGCGCCGTTGCGACAAATCGCGCCATTGCCTTGGGCCCACAGCCCCTCTTTGGTCTTGACGAATTCCAGTACCAGGGCTCCTTTGCCCTCGAAGATCGACACCACCAAGGACTTGCCATCACTCATGCTGATCTCTTCCCATTGCAGTGTGGCTCTTTGATCACCCAGCACCGTTCTCAATTCGTTGATGCTTGTAAAGCAGGCTGGCGATGCCAGAGCGTCAGCGCCACCGAAGGCAAGCACCCACAGGAAGAAGCAGATGCACAAAGGACTCGTGGTGTCATCCATTATTAACTTCCATGGGGTCACAGTCAAAGCAAGCGCGTGAGTGCAAGTTGGTAGGCATGCGCGCGAAGCATACAGGCGCCGTTGCGATTCCTGCAAGAACTGAAAACAGCGACGTCGTAATTTGACACTGACATGAAGCTGTCATTTGATGCGTGTAAATTTGGGCCCGAAATGTCACACACCATGCCGCGCAAAGTCTTCTTCTCACACCTGATGCCCCTTCCCGCCCGCATCCTCTGGGGCGTGCATGAGCTGCTCGCTCTGCAGCGCTCACGCCCGCAACCTCGCAGTCACAGCCACATGCCACGCTTCCATTCCCGATAGATGTATCCGTCCTCACTGTCGCAGCTGGCCCCAAGCGTCAAAGTCATGGGCTATGAACGCGGCCTTGCGCTGTTCAAAATACTCGCACTGCTGCTTGAGCTGAGTCGTTCCGGCCTGGTCTTGTGGTTGCGGTTTCCCCGCCTTCAACCCGACCAGAAGCTCAAGGAGATTCAACGCTGGGCGTGCAAGGTATTGCAGATTCTTCAAGTGGAGGTTCTGTTTGAGGGCGTGCGGCCGACACCGGGTGCCAGCCTGGTGGTGGCCAATCATGTGTCGTGGCTTGACATTCTGGTCCTGCAGTCGCAACTGCCCGGTCTCTTTGTGGCCAAGGCCGAAGTGCGACGCTGGCCCTTGATCGGTAGCATGGCGCAGGTCTGCTCAACCATTTTTGTCGAGCGCTCGTCGCGCCAGTCCGCACGCACCATGGTCGAAGACACGCTGAAGGCCTTGGGCCAGGGCTACTCAGTGGTCGCCTTTCCGGAGGGCACGAGCAGCGACGGCTCTGATCTGGGCGTCTTTCACGCCAACATTTTTGAAGCTGCCATCCAGGCGAGGACTCCAGTTCAACCGGTCACTCTGGGCTACTTCAATGTGCACACCGGCTTGCCGGATGACACCGTCCTCTTTATCGGTGATACGACGCTGGTGGCCTCTCTGCGCAAAGTGATGGCAAGTTCTTCGATCAAAGCAAGCGTCCATTTTGGTGGGGTCATTCTGCCGCAGGGGCACACCCGCAAGTCACTGGCATTGCAAGCTCAGCAAAGCATTCGCCGACAAGTGCGACTGCCTCGTCAGCGCTTGAGCTGAGCCTGGTACGCCTGTAGCGCCGCCCGCAGTTGAGGTAGCGCCGTCTGCATCGCCGCGCGACCCGCCTCGATGGCACGGGTTCTCGCTCCGAAATCGGAGCTCGCCACGCCGTTCAGTGCGGGCCGCAGCACGACCTCGGCGTCGCGCAATTCAAAGTTGTTGATGCTCTTGCCCATGATCGAAAAAGTTTGCAGCAGGACTTGTAAGGTGTCGCTCGCGCTGTTGCCTTCGGGCGCACTGGAGATGTCGACCGCGATGACCAGTTCGGCCCCCATACGACGGGCATACTGAACCGGAACTGGCGCCACCAAGCCCCCATCCACATAGTCACGACCCGCTATGCGGACCGGTTGAAACAGGGCCGGTACAGCGCTGGACGCCCGCACCGCGGTGGCGGTATCGCCGCGTTGAAACAGCACACCCTGACCGCTGTTAAGGTCGGTCGCCAGAATGCCCAATGGCATGGGCATTGCCTCGATCAGGCGTCCATTGACCTGTGCGCTGACGTAGCGCGCTAACGCCTCGCCGCGCAACATGCCGCGACTGAAAATTGGCAATGTCCAGTCGGCAAAGGTCGCCTCCTCCATGCTCAGGGCAAGTTGCTGCAACTGAGCACCGCTCTTGCCGCTGGCGTAGAAGGCGGCGACCATGCTGCCTGCCGACGTGCCCACCACCAGGCTGGGCCGAATACCGGCTTCTTCCAGCACCTGGATCACGCCAACGTGGGCGAAGCCGCGCGCCGCACCTCCGCCCAGGGCCAAACCGATCCTGGGTGGTTTTCTGGGCGTCACCAGAACCGGCGGTGCGATCTCTGGCATGGGAGCAGTGACGGGCGCCGTTGTGCAGCCGACCAGAGTCAGCGCAAGCAAGAGCGCTGACCAGCCCCACAGGTGGGACCGGATCAAAGACGACAACCTCAATTCAGGCCTGGCCCGCAGCAAGTTCCTGTGCTTCGGGCTTGGCACGACCTTCTTTCTTGGGCAGAGGCTGAATGTCAAGCACGACCTCGGCCTTGCTTTCTTCCTGATCATCGATATCCACTGTGAGCCGCCCGCCATCTGTCAAGCGACCAAACAGCAACTCGTCGGCCAGGGCGCGCCGAATCGTGTCTTGAATCAGGCGCTGCATCGGGCGCGCACCCATGAGTGGATCAAATCCTTTGTGCGCCAGATGTTTGCGCAGCTTGTCGGTGAAGGTGACATCCACTTTCTTGTCAGCCAGTTGCGCCTCCAGTTGGAGCAGGAACTTGTCGACGACGCGCATGATGACGATCTCATCAAGCGACTTGAAGCTGACAACAGCGTCGAGCCGGTTACGGAACTCCGGAGTGAACAGACGCTTGATGTCCGCCATTTCGTCACCCGCCTGGCGCACGTTGGTGAATCCCATGACGCTCTTGTTGATGGTCTCCGCACCGGCATTGGTCGTCATGATGATGATGACGTTGCGGAAATCCGCCTTGCGGCCGTTGTTGTCGGTCAAAGTACCATGGTCCATGACCTGTAGCAGTACGTTGAAGATATCCGGGTGCGCCTTCTCCACTTCGTCGAGCAGCAGAACGCAGTGCGGTTTCTTGGTCACAGCTTCCGTCAGCAAGCCACCTTGGTCAAATCCGACATAACCAGGCGGCGCACCAATCAAGCGACTGACCGCATGGCGCTCCATGTACTCGCTCATGTCAAAGCGAATCAACTCGATGCCCATGATGTAGGCGAGCTGCTTGGCCGCTTCGGTCTTTCCCACGCCCGTGGGGCCGCTGAACAGGAAGGAGCCGATCGGCTTGTCACCCTTGCCCAGACCCGAACGCGCCATCTTCACCGCCGAGGCCAACATTTCCAGTGCCTTGTCCTGCCCGAAGACGACATTTTTCAGATCACGCTCCAGGGTCCTGAGTTTTCCGCGATCATCGTTCGACACATTGGCCGGCGGGATGCGTGCAATCTTGGCGACGATGTCTTCGATTTCCGACTTGCCGATGATCTTCTTGCGCTTGGATGGGGGCAGGATTCTTTGCGCAGCGCCGGCTTCGTCGATCACGTCAATCGCCTTGTCCGGCAGATGGCGGTCGTTGATGTACTTGGCGCTCAAGTCGGCGGCGGCCTGTAGCGCGGCCATAGCGTACTTGACGTTGTGATGCTCCTCAAAACGCGATTTGAGGCCTTTGAGAATTTCCACCGCTTGCTCAATGGTCGGCTCGACCACATCAACCTTTTGAAAACGGCGTGACAAGGCGGCGTCCTTTTCGAAGATGCCCCGGTACTCGGTGAAAGTAGTAGCGCCGATACACTTGAGCGCGCCTGAACTCAAGCCCGGTTTAAGCAGGTTGGAAGCGTCCAACGTGCCACCCGAGGCCGCGCCTGCACCAATCAGCGTATGGATTTCGTCTATGAACAAAACCGCATTGGGTCTGTCTTTCAGCGACTTCAAGACGCCTTTGAGCCGCTGCTCAAAATCGCCCCGGTACTTGGTTCCGGCCAGCAAGGCGCCCATATCAAGAGAGTAGACAACCGCCTCAGCCAGGATTTCGGGCACGTCCTTTTGGGTAATGCGCCAGGCCAAGCCCTCTGCGATGGCCGTCTTGCCAACCCCCGCTTCGCCCACCAGAAGCGGGTTGTTCTTGCGACGCCGACACAGAATCTGGATGACACGCTCCACTTCGTACTCGCGGCCAATCAGGGGATCAATCTTGCCTTCCTTGGCCAGTTGATTGAGGTTTTGCGTGTACTGCTCCAGTGGCGACTGCTTGTCATTCTTTTCGGCACTTGCCTCTTCGCTTTCGGCCGGGCTCTCACTGGCTTTGGCGCTTTCAGCCGGATCACTCTTCTTGATGCCGTGCGCAATGAAGTTGACCACATCAAGGCGCGTCACACCCTGCTGATGCAGGTAGTAGACGGCATGCGAGTCCTTCTCGCCAAAGATCGCCACCAGCACGTTGGCCCCGGTGACCTCCTTCTTGCCGCTGCCGGTCGACTGCACGTGCATGATGGCACGTTGAATCACGCGCTGAAAACCCAGCGTGGGCTGAGTGTCGACGTCATCCAAGCCGGCCACTTGCGGTGTATTGTCTTTGAT
>CAYHDD010000101.1:0-8301 GCA_964355195.1 uncultured Rhodoferax sp.
GCCCACATATACGTGAAAATCAAGGCCCAAAAGTGAACAATCGACAGCCGATAGGAATAAACCGGGCGTTCGGCCTGCTTGGGTACGAAGTAGTACATCATGCCCAGAAAACCCGCCGTCAGAAAAAAGCCGACGGCGTTGTGACCGTACCACCATCGCACCATGGCATCCTGCACGCCAGCGTAAGCCGAGTAGGACTTCATCAAACCCGCCGGTATGGCGGCGCTGTTCACGAGGTGCAGCAGAGCGACCGCAATGATGAAGGCGCCAAAGAACCAGTTGGCAACGTAAATGTGGCGCACCTTGCGAGTGCCGATGGTGCCAAAAAAGACAATAGCGAAAGACACCCAAACCAGCGTGATCAGAATGTCAATCGGCCACTCAAGCTCGGCGTACTCCTTGCCCTGCGTGTAGCCCAGGGGCAGCGAGATGGCTGCCGCAAGGATCACCAGTTGCCAACCCCAGAACGTAAAGGCGGCCAGTTTGTCGCCGAACAGTCGAACATGACAGGTACGCTGCGCAATGTAGTAGGCAGAGGCAAACAAGCCGCAGCCACCGAAAGCGAAAATCACGGCATTGGTGTGCAGCGGACGCAAGCGCCCGTAGCTTAGCCATGGAATGCCCAAGTTGAGCTCTGGCCAGGCCAGCTGGGCGGCGATGATCACGCCGACCAACATACCTACCACACCCCAGACCACCGTCATGATGGCAAACTGCCGGACAACCTTGTCGTTGTAGCTCGTTGCCAAGGTATTGGGAAATATCATTTGCACCTCGTTAAAGTTCCACTAAGTTTTTCTTGCTGCACACGCGATTCCGGAGCGATCCGCATGAAACCGCCAATCGATCATGAATCCTTGAGAATTCGCTCGCCCTCTGCCTCGATATCGTCAAACTGACCACGATGGATTGCCCACCACAGCCCCGCAAGTACAAAAAACACCAACACGACAGACAGAGGAACGAGCAAGTAGAGTATATCCACAATATCCCTAATAAAAATCGGGTATTGATGCCAATCTGCGCGCGTTGAGCACCACCAGCAGTGAACTAAGACCCATACCCAGACCAGCCAGCCAGGCCGGGAGCCAACCGAACACGGCCAGCGGCACGCACAGCGCGTTGTATCCGGCAGCCCACCAAAGATTTTGACGCACCACGCGAAGCGTCCGACGCGCCGTCTCAAACGTTGAGACCACGGCATTCACCTGCTCGCCGGAGACCACGAAATCAGCCTGCGCCTGCGCCAAGGGCACGGCTCGACCAAAGGCGAACGACACATGCGCTGCGGCCAGCACCGGGCCATCATTGATGCCATCACCGACGACCGCAACGCGGTGTCCCAGCTCTTGCGCTCTCCGCAGAAACTCCAGCTTGTCGAGTGGCGAACAGTTCCCCTGATAGTCCGCAATCCCAAGCTGGCCTGCGACGCGCGCGACGGCCTGTGCTGTGTCACCCGAAACCAGGTGAACGGCCAGGCCGGCGCCTTGCAGTGCAGCAACCGCCTGCAAGGCATCGCTACGCAAGTCCTCATGAAACTCGAAGCTCGCCAACCAGCCTCCCGAATCACTCAAGTGGGCCTGCACAAAATCGGATGGTGCCGACGCCAGGCCACAAAACTCTGCCGAGCCTAGGCGCAATTGCAGCGCAGTCTGCCTCTGGTCAGACGCCCAGACCTGCCCACTGAGCCCACCACCGGCCACCTCCAGAACGTCGTCGGCGTGCCAGGCAGACGTTTCGGACGACGCAAAGCCAGCAACCAGCGCCTTGGAAATCGGGTGTAAGGAGCAGCGCCCCAAGGCTGCAGCCATGGCGCCAACCTGCGCCTCCGTCGCGCCCTGACGCGCTCGCGTCGTCACCAACACCAAGGCGTCCCGCGTCAACGTGCCGGTCTTGTCGAACATCACGGTATCAACGTCGGCGAGCCACTCGAAGGCATCCAGCCGGCGCACCAGCACGCCGCGCCGAGCCAGCGCGCCGGCGGCGGCCAGAACCGCGACCGGCGTTGCCAGCGACAAGGCGCACGGGCAGGTGACGACGAGCACCGCCACTGCCACCATCAGGGCGTGCCCCGGGTCGCGCCCCCACCACAAGACACAGGAAACCGCTGCCGCCAGCAAAACCGCCACCAAGAACGGCTTTGCGATTCGATCTGCCAGACGCGCCAGCGTCGGTTTGGTAGCAGACGCACTCTTCATCAACGCGACAATTTGTGCGAAACGGGTCTGTTCAGCAATTTGCTCGACACGGACCTGAACCAGGTTGGAAAGATTGTGACTGCCGGCGATGACCTGACTTTGAACCCCGCGCGCCACGGGCCTCGATTCCCCGGTCAGCAAGGCCTCGTCAACCATGGTGTCCCCGTGCAAGACCGTGCCGTCCGCCGGGAAGGACTCACCGGGCAGAACCTGAATCAGTTCCCCGACCTGCAAGCACCGCACCGGCACGCGTTCGTATGAACCATCTGCCTTTTGCCGTGACACGTTATCGGGCAGGCGGTTCATCACCGCTTCCAGGGCACCCGCCGTTCGATCGCGCAAGCGCACTTCCAGCCAACGCCCAGCCAACAAGAAGAAGACAAACATGGTGAGCGAGTCAAAGTAGACCTCACGACCGAAATGCCCTTGCGGCTCAAACGTACCCAGGGTGCTGACACCAAAGGTGATCAACATGCCCAGAGCCACGGGGAGATCCATGCTGACACGGCGCTGTAACACGTCACGCAGCGCATTACCGAAAAACGGCGCACACGAGATCAACATCACCGGCAGCGTCAGGACCCACGATGCCCAGCGCAGAAGCTGCTCCATTTCGGGCGTCAGGTCACCCGGCGCTGCGACATAGGCCGGATAGGCATACATCATCACCTGCATCATGCACAGGCCTGCCACCGCCAGACGCCACAGTGCTTTGCGCGCTTCGCTGCGCCTTTGTTCGCGTGCGAAGGCATCGTTGGCCGGCACAGCGCGGTAGCCCGCCGCCAGCACCGCTCGCATCCAGGTCGACGGTCGCACCAGATCGGACTGCCACACAATCCGAGCCCGGTGGCTTCCCGCACTCACATCCGCTTGCAGCACGCCCTCTACCCTCAACAGCGCATCCTCAATGGTGAGTGCGCAAGCGCTACAGTGCATGCCCTCGATCATGAGGTTTGACTCCCAGCAGTTCACACGCTGTGCATCGGGCCGACTGAAGACCGACCACTCCTGTGGCTGGTCGAGCAGACCCAGCAGGTCGGCGTCGACGGCAACGCCTGGGCCACTTGCCTCGTTGGGCGGCTGCAGAGCGCTCGAAATGGGGGGCATCGCCAAGGTGGCGGCAGGACGGTCGGTAGGCATGGGGTCCGGGGGTGCGCGGGGAGGCACTCAGTTTACCCGAGCACTGCTTAGCCCCCACGCTCGCCCACTGGGTGTGGCTCGCCGCCCCCGAGAGGGCGTGCCGCGCTTGGGGCGGCCCGGCGCTTCGACTTAGCTGATCGATGTCAAATCGCGGCAACATGGTCGGAGTAAGCTTGCGGCTATCACCCTACAGGAGAGACTCATGTACCAGAAGATACTTGTTGCCACTGACGGATCGCCCCTCTCGAAGAAGGCGGTCACGAGCGCCATTGATCTGGCCGCGCTGGCGGGCGCAGAATTGGTCGCGCTGAAAGTGATCCCGCGTTACCCGCAGAGCTACTTTGAAGGGGGCTTGGCCTTGCAGGCAGCAGAAATCAACCGGGTCGAGCAGCAGTGGGCCGACGCCGCTCAGGCGATCGTTGATGCGGTGCAGAAGACGGCCATGGCCAAAGGCGTGAAGACAAAGGCGATCACCGTCAAGTCTGATCTGGTTTCGGACGCCGTGATTGCCACCGCCAAGAAGCACAAATGCGATTTGATTGTGATGGCCTCGCACGGTCGGCGCGGCATCAAACGGCTCCTGCTCGGAAGCGAGACCCAGTTGGTGTTGACGCACTCGCATGTGCCGGTGCTGATCTTGCGCTAGCGCTTCGAGCCTGGCGATGATTGCCAGGTCAACCGGCGTTCGCGTACTGGGCGCGCAAGACGTTCTTTTGCACCTTGCCCATGCTGTTGCGGGGCAAGGCATCAACCACGAAGCAGCGTTTGGGTACCTTGAAGTTTGCCAGACTCGCCTTGAGTTGGGCGATGATCTGGCTCGGCTCCAGGCTGGCACCCGGCTTGGCGATGACGAGCGCAAGCCCAACCTCTCCAAAATCGGCATGTGGGACACCGATGACGGCACTTTCAGCCACGCCCGGCATGTCATTGATGATGCCCTCAATCTCGGCCGGGTAGACGTTATATCCCCCGCTGATGATGAGATCCTTGCTGCGCCCGACAATACTGAGATAACCGAGCGCGTCAACGCGACCTAGATCACCGGTCTTGAAATAACCATCGGGCGTGAATTCTTCAGCGGTTTTTTCGGGCATGCGCCAATAGCCCTTGAAGACATTCGGGCCGCTGACTTCAATACCGCCAACCTCCCCCGTCGGCAGCGCCCGGCCCTGCTCGTCGCACACGCGCAAGCGCACGCCCGGCAGCGGGAAACCCACGGTACCACCACGCCGCTGGCCTTCTGCGTCGTGGTACGGATTGGATGTCAACATCACCGTTTCACTCATGCCGTAGCGCTCCAGAATGGTATGTCCTGTTCGGCTCTGCCACTCCTTGAAGGTTTCAATCAACAGGGGCGCAGACCCTGAAATGAACAGGCGCATCCGACTGACCACACGTCGGTCAAGCCGCGACTCAGCCAGCAAGCGCACGTACAGCGTCGGCACACCCATGAACAGCGTCGCCTCGGGCATAGCCTGCAACACCCGCTTGGGCTCAAACTTGTTCAGCCAGATCATCTTGCTGGCGTTCAGTAGTGCGCCGTGAATGGCGACAAACAAGCCATGCACGTGGAAGATTGGCAGCGCGTGAATCAGCACATCGCCTGGCTTCCAGCCCCAATACGTCTTCAGAACGCGAGCGTTGCTGAGCAGATTGCCATGCGTCAGCATGGCCCCCTTGGAGCGTCCCGTCGTACCGCTGGTGTAAACAATCGCCGCCAGATCGTCGGCGCCGAGATGCGCGGCCTGATGCTGATCGGAACAATGGGCAGCACGATCGAGCAATGAGCCACTGCGATCCGTATTGAGCGTGAAGACACTTTGAGTACCCGCTTTGAACGCGATCTTGCTGACCCAAGAAAAATTCTGGCTCGTGCAAATGACCACGGCTGGCTCGGCATTGCCGATGAAGTACTCGATCTCGGCGCTCTGGTAGGCGGCGTTCAAGGGTAGATAGATGAAGCCGGCACGCAAAGTCGCCAGGTACAGCAGCATCGATTCAACCGACTTGTCGACCTGCACCGCAATGCGCGAAGCGGCCGGCAGGTTGAGCGACTGCAAGAAGTTCGCCAGCATGGCCGTCGCACGGTCGAGATCACGCCAAGAGTACAGCAACCCATTGTCTGTTTCGACCGCGATGCCATCCAGGTCGACGGGAAAGGCGGAGCGCAGCGCCGCAAAAAGATTGCCGTTGGCGTCAAAGCTGTCGTTGTGCATATCGGTCGTGAAGTTCAACAAGGGTCAATCTGATGCGCGCAAGGTGCCAGAGGACGACGCCGCCGAGCAACATAGGTACGCACAACCATTGCCCCATGCTCATACCCAGCGACAACACCCCCAGATGTGCATCGGGCTCGCGAAAGAACTCCACCACGAAACGCATGCTGCCATAGCCCAACAGAAAGACTGCCGATACCTGGCCCTGGCGTCGCTCTTTGCGCGCAAAGAGCCAGAGCAGCACGAACAATAGCAGCCCTTCGAGCAGAAACTGATAAACCTGAGACGGGTGTCGGGGCAAATCGCCGGCTCCACGAAACACCATGCCCCAGGGCAGATCTGGACTGCAAACGCGTCCCCATAGTTCGCCATTGATGAAGTTGCCTACCCGCCCCGCTGCCAGACCGGTCGGAACGCAGGGTGCGACAAAATCAGCCACCTGCAACCATGGCCGGCCACGTGAACGGGCGAACCAGATCATTGCAACGATGACCCCCAACAAGCCGCCATGGAAACTCATGCCACCACTCCAGATAGCTACAATTTCGAGTGGATTGGCCAGATAGTAGAGTGGCTTGTAAAACAAACAATAGCCAAGCCGCCCACCGATCACGACGCCCATCACGCCCATGAAGAGAATATCTTCAACGTCGCGACGAGACCAGGCCAGGGCACCGCTCTGAGATGCGAAGGGCTCGTGGCGCAGGCGCCAAGTGCCAAGGAACATGAACAGGGCAAAGGCCGTCAGGTAGGTCAGTCCGTACCAATGCACGGCGAGCGGGCCGAGTTGCAGCGCAACCGGGTTGATTTGTGGATGAATCAGCATGGGCAGGATTGTGCACGCACTCACGACATCTGAGGCGGTTCACCAGATGCATGCAATGTACAGGATGTCGGTGCAGCGCTGGCACTGTGATGATGCGGCGCTTCCTCGAACCCAAAGGCGGCCCAAACGTGCCGGAGATTAGTGATCGGAAATCCGATAAGCAGACTCCGCCAACCGCTTCAGCGTTTCTTCTTGCCGGCCGGCCCCAAGGCCTGACGGGTCCGGTCAATGCGCTCCAGTCGGCGCTCCTCTTCTCTTTGGCTCGCCTTCTTCTTGGTATAGCCTGACCAATCGGCGAATGACCACCAGGCTACAGCGAGACCAAAAGGCGACAGCACCCACCACCAATCCCAGGTCGCCACCACACTGACGGCGAAATACTTCATGAGCAGAAGAAGCACCCCAAGTCCCAGAAAATACACTGCCATTCTCCTATGCTGAGCTGATCGGCCAAACGGTAGCCCCGCCCAAGTGAGCATCACTACAATTCAGGTTGACCAACTGTAACCCAATCCCTGAGGAAACGAGACAATGAAACGTGCTTTGCTGGGTTTGCTCACCGGACTCGTGATGGCCGCCTCCGCACTCGCCGATCCTGCTTTGGCGAAGGCAAGAAATTGCATGTCGTGTCACATGATCGACAAGAAGGTGGTAGGACCGTCCTACCAGGATGTGGCGAGGAAATACGCCGGCCAGAAAGACGCCGTGGACAAGCTCGCAGCGAAGATCATCAAGGGCGGAGGCGGGGTCTGGGGCCTGGTCCCGATGCCCGTCAACACCCAGGTGACAAACGAGGAAGCCAAGCGACTTGCAGCCTGGGTGCTGACGCTCAAGTAGCGCGAACCCGTTTCAGTAGGCCTGCCCCAACTGGCTGAGAATGGCCGGATTCTCCAGCGTCGAAGTGTCTTGAGTGATCGTTTCATCCTTGGCCAGCGAGCGCAGCAAGCGACGCATGATTTTGCCGGAACGCGTTTTGGGCAGATTTTCGCCAAAGCGGATGTCCTTCGGTTTTGCGATCGGACCAATTTCCTTGGCCACCCAGTCACGCAGTTCCTTGGCAATGGCCCGCGCCTCATCGCCCGTCGGGCAGGGCCGCTTGAGTACCACGAAGGCGCAAATCGCTTCACCCGTCAAGTCATCCGGACGCCCGACCACCGCCGCTTCGGCCACCAAATCCGTCTTGGCCACCAGCGCGGATTCGATTTCCATGGTCCCCATGCGGTGCCCTGACACGTTCAACACGTCGTCAATACGCCCGGTGATGCGGAAATAGCCGCGATCAATACTGCGCACCGCGCCATCACCTGCCAGGTAGTAGGTGCCTCCCATCTCATCGGGGAAGTAGCTCTTGCGGTACCGCTCAGGGTCGTTCCAAATGGTGCGAATCATCGAAGGCCACGGCCGTTTCACCACCAGCATGCCGCCCGAGCCATTGGGCACATCATGACCGGCTTCGTCCACGATGGCGGCCATGATGCCGGGCAAGGGCAAGGTGCAACTGCCAGGGACCAGCGGCGTAGCGCCCGGCAGCGGCGTGATCATGTGGCCGCCGGTCTCGGTCTGCCAGAAGGTGTCGACAATCGGACAACGCTCGCCACCGACATTTCTGTAGTACCACATCCAGGCTTCGGGATTGATCGGCTCACCGACCGTTCCCAAAATGCGCAAGCTGCTCAGGTCCGAGCGTGCCGGATGAACCCTTTCATCCGCCTCCGCCACCTTGATGAGTGATCGGATCGCAGTCGGGGCGGTGTAAAAGATACTGCACTTGTGACGCTCGATCATCTGCCAGAAGCGCCCGGCGTTGGGGTAAGTCGGAACCCCCTCAAAGATGATCTGGGTCGCTCCCGCCGCTAGCGGCCCATAAGCCACGTAGGAGTGCCCCGTGATCCATCCGATGTCGGCCGTGCACCAGAAAACG
>CAYHDD010000102.1:0-8284 GCA_964355195.1 uncultured Rhodoferax sp.
GACCTTGAGCTTTTCACCCGGCTGCCCTTCCAGGCCCCAGCGACCGGTCAGCAACCCGACTGTGTTGGCGACGGGCGTCCATTGCGGCAGTTGCGCGTGGGCCAGCGTTTGCGCCTTCATCGACTTGAGGGCCGCCGCCAGCGCCGCCAGCATCTGCGGCTCGCCCGCGCCGCCCAACAGAACCGTGCCCTCGATGGGAGCTTGTCCCTCCTTGAAACGCTCGAGCACGATGGGCTTGGGCAAACCCAGGGCGCCCGTCAGCACCGCGCCTAGGGTTGAGTTGGCAAAGTTGAGGTAAGAATCTGTCATGCTGGGCTTTCGTTCGCGGGGAGTGTCTGTTGGGGGGTCAATCGAGGCGCTCAACTGTTGGCATGCCCCAGGCGCCGCTCAATGCAGCGGCTTTGGGCCAGTACAGCCGCGCATTGAGCAGGAACGGCTCACCCTGGCGCACTGGTAGCCAATTCCTCTGCTGCTCGGCGCTGGGTGGTGTCGCCTGCACGTAGAGGTCGAGCGACCCATCGGCGTTGAAGACCAGCGGGTCGCGGTCGCCCAGGGCATGCCGGTGGAGCGGGTTGTCGATCAGGAAGTCCTGCGCGTTATAGGCCGACACAGACCAGAACGCGTTCACCGGTGGCAGCTCGCCAGCACGAAAATGCAGGCGATAGCGATGACTGCCTTCCAGCGCCTGACCGTTCTGATCGAAGCGCGTGTAGGGATACATGGCGTCCGCTGGCAGGTTGGCGCCCAGGCCCACCATGGCGACGGCGGCGCGCGTGCCGTAGTCGGTTCCGTAATTTCCCAGCACGCTCGGCGGCGTCGCCCAGCCGCGTACCAGATTGCGCGTCTTTTGCAGCTCGCTGTTCACCTTGAAGTCGGCCAGCCAGCGCCCCGTGGCCACGCTCCAGCGGTCGAGCCCACTCCAGTTCGGCGACTGGCCGGGTGCGATGCCAAGGCGTGCCAGCTTGTCCATCATCGGACGGTCGGCGGCGCTGGGCGGGTTATCGACCAGCAACTGCGACAGACGCTCAAGAAAGGCCTCAGCGCTCATGGCCCGCATCTGTTCGATGGGTGGTGCTGGTTTGATGCTGGCGCGCTGCCAGGGCGGCGCTACATCGTCACGACCGGCCTGCCAGGCCGCAAGCGAGCGCAACTTCAGCCCGTCCTGCAATTGATGCACGATCGCGTAGTCGGCCACGCCGTTGGTCTGCGTGCGCCCAATCAACCAGACGATGCGGGTCGGCGCACGCAGCACGGTCAGGCCGGGTAGGGTGGCTCCCTGCCAATGCGGCCCGACCAGCAAGTATGCAGTGCCCGCACTGGCGTTGCGCGTTCCCAGCGCGGCGAAGACGTTGGTCCAGGCGTCCATGAAAGGCATCACTTCGTAGCGCTGGCTGTTGGCTGGCATCTCGAACACCCACGGTCCGCGGGCCGTGTCGATGAAGGCGCTGCTGTAGAGCGTGTCCACATTCGGCCGCACCACATCGCGGAAGCTGGCGTCGGGAAACCGGCGTACCCGGTGCAACTGGTTTTCAGGTGCCAGTGTCAGCGCCGAATTGACCCGCGTCACATCCATGATGACCAGAGGGTAGCCAAATACATAGGCTTCGGCGCCCAGCATGATCTGCTCGGCTCTGAAGTACGCCAAAGCAGCCAGCAGCAGGATCGGTGCGAGAACCGCGAGCAGCACACGCCGCAGCAACTTGGCCCGGATCATGGTCGCTCCATCCGCTTCATCGCTGACCCTCGGGCCGCACGCGCAGCCCCTGACGTTGCAAGCGCGGGATGTCGAGCGTCAGCAGCCGTTCGCCCCCAAGCAGGCTCAACCAGTCGCGCACCTGGACCTGCTCAGCGGGATTCATGGCGTGGTAGACGTCGAGCGTGCGCTGTGCCATCCACAGGGTGTAAGGCAGCGCGGCGCGGCAAAACCGTCCGTCGCCCATCGGTACTTCGACGTCCTTGAGCGAACGTGGCAAGGTCTTGCCCAGCGGCAGACGGGCAAGCGTGGCCTTGACCTGCACGTTGATGCCTTCAAGCAGCGGCAAAAATTCGGTGCAGAGGGCACGCAGCACCGGCAATAGCGTCGGCGCGATTTGGTCTTGGGGCAGCAGCGTGGCGCCGGCTGGTAGCGGCTGCGGATCGGCCATACGGCTAATCCAGGCGTGCAGGTGCGGCCGTTTGGCCACCAGTTCCCGCGCCGGCCAGGGATCGCGTCCGAGATGCCCGTACATGCTGCCGACCAAGCCGAAATCGGCCAATGTGGGCCGCGCACCCAGCAGAAATGGCAACTGCGCAAAGTGCGCGTCGAGCAGGTCGAGCATCTGATCGGTCCAGCGGTCCAGCACGGCGAATTGGGCCGGGCGCACGCCGACCAAGGGCAGCATGCTGCGCAGCTTGTTGGCAACCTGGCGCACCGCGTGTCGCTGCAGGAAGCCTGGCAATCCCGGTAGCAGCGCGGGGCCGGCCTCGCTCTCGAAAAGCGCATAGTTTTCGGGGTAGGACCAGCGCGTGTGCATGGCCACGGGCACCCACCATTCGTCACCCCAGGCCTCTATCAGGTAGGCGCAAAAGCGTTGGATTGGCATCGCCGGAATGATGGACGGTTGCGCAAGCTGTGCCTCGATGTGGTCGATGATGACGCTGGAATCCTGGATCCACTGGCCCTGCGGCGTGACCACGACCGGCATCACGACGGCCCCGGTTTTGTGCTTGATGCGCCGCGTCAGCGTGTACAGGTTGACCGGCTGCAGGACAAAGGGAACCTGCTTGTAGCGCAGGTAGCACAGCACCTTGCCCGTGAAGTAGGACAAATGCCAACCGTAGAGGGTGTACTTGCTTCGCATCGGAACTACGCCAGCTTGCGCCACAGCGCATCCGGGAAATGGCCAAAAAGGGGACGCAGCCAGCGCCACGGGAAAGCCGGCACGATGCCCACCGCTTTGCCCTTTTCGATCAGGCTCACGGCCTCGTGCGCCGCCTGTTCGGCACTGACGGCAAACGGGTATTTCTCCATCTTGGGCATGATCTCGGTCAGCACAAAGCCGGGCAGGATTTGGCAAACCCCGATGTTCTTGCGCTTGAGTTCGATCCGCGCTGCATCAAGGTACATTGAAAAGGCGGCCTTGCTGGCGCAGTAGGCGCCCTGCTTCGGGATCGCCTGCAGCGATGCCAGTGACGAGATTCCAACCAGTTGGCCCGAGCCGCGCCCCAGGAAATGCTCGACCGCGGCCTCTGCCGTTGCGATGGCACCAATTACGTTGGTCTGAATCACTTGGGACGCCTGCGCCAGTGCGCCCTTGCCGACCGGCGTAAGACGGTTGATGCCGGCGTTCACCACCACAATATCGACACCGTGCAGGTCCTCGAACACGGACCG
This sequence comes from uncultured Rhodoferax sp., assembly GCA_964355195.1. Classification (GTDB taxonomy): domain Bacteria; phylum Pseudomonadota; class Gammaproteobacteria; order Burkholderiales; family Burkholderiaceae_C; genus Rhodoferax. The sequence continues at coordinate 3,374 of CAYHDD010000102.1, forward strand.
CAGCGTTGGCGCCACGGTGTCCGGCTGATCGACGTCCAGAGCGACGATTTCGATGCGTCGCGCCGGGTCCGGGTAGCGGGTCAATAGGTCGCTGCGAAGTTGCGCCAACAATTCCAGACGGCGCGCGGACAGACCCAGGTGGTAGCCGCGCGCGGCGAATTCAAAAGCCAGTGCACGGCCAATGCCGCTCGAGGCGCCGGTGATAAAGACTGTTTTTGCCATGTGTTAGTTGTACCAGTAGTTGTATTCGTCCTGCTTCGTCTGCTTCTGATTCAAGGTCTTGTCGATGGCAATCGGCAGTTCGATGAACGAGGGCCACAGCGGTGCTGGCATCTGCGCCAGCCGATCCGGTTGCAGAGCCGCCAGGTTGACCTTTTCGGTTGGGTCCTCCTTGAGGCTGAACATCCAATCCTTCTTCGGTTTCTCTGACACGATCAGCTTCCAGCCTCGGTAAGGGAAGTTGACATCCGGAATACCGATATAGCCGGGTGCGCCGTTGTCAGCGGCGTGTGCACGCCCCAGTGCGCCAGGAACATGAAAAATGGCTGGTTCTTTTTGCGCTTGATCGCGGTAACGGCTTCATCGGTGAAGTAATCAGTCAGGTACTTGCTTGGCTCAAACCACTTGCCCCCGTTGTAGCTTACGCCAAAGCGCCAGGGGTAGCGCCCGGTCATCAGGGCGACACGCAACACGGTGCAAACAGGCGCCGCCGCGTAGCCCTGGTCGAAGCGCACGCCCTCGCGCGCATTGGCGTCGATGTTGGGGGTCGGAACGCCCTCGGCGCTTTGACCGCCGCCAAGAGTGCTGACGTCGTTGCTGCCCAGATCATCGGCCATGATCACGATGATGTTCGGTGGCCGCCGCGAGGTTGGCTGCACGGTCGCCGGTGGACCGTTCATCCAGGGCACGGGCCGGTTCGGGTCGCGCGGGTACTTGAAGTCGGTATGCCAGCCCAGCGAGTACTGCAGGACTTGCAGCCGGTTGGCAAAAATGCCAGCCCCCAGTGCGGCTGCAACCGCAAGTGAAATCGCCAGTTTCCTTCTTGGTTTCATCGTTGCTCTTGGGCCACGACCATCGCCTGCGCGCCCGAGTCGATGAGATGGTGCCGCAACTCGCGCGCCATGTACATCGGGTTCACGTTGACCACCACATCGCCGGCTCGCAACCGGCCGAACAGGCAAACGGGGTATTGCAGCAGAATGGGCATCATCAGGGCGACGCGCGTCCCCTGCGGCAGTCCCAGCACCGACTGAAAGTAGGCCGCCACTTGACGCGCCAACCTGTCGAGCGCGCGGTACGTGACGGCGACCTCAAAATATTCGCCAATGGAACCTGGCGAGCTGACGTCAATCTCGGCCTGATCGCCAGGCGAATAGCTTTGGATCGAGATCTTTTCCATACTCCGCGTTGGGATCGTTGCGTTCAATACACAACTGTACTGTTGATGAATACCTGCTGCATTGGTAAATACCCGAATTGCAGTTCTTTGATGCAAATCGAGCGGCGTCTGCGGATTCGCCTCTTGAAAGTTCTTTTGCAATCGACACGGTCGATCCGACAGCCCGGGAACGCCGTGCCCTTCACGCCATAGTCAGCGACCGACTCCTTCGGCCGGCTCCGTCGTACCTGGCGAAAGCGATTTGGTGTTATTGAAGACCTTGGTCGATCACACCCTGGGCACCAAGATGCCGCATCCATCAGAGGATTCACCAGGCTTCGATCTGATTCCCCGCTCGATTTATACTGCGCGCAGTATTTTTTTCCCGCCCAGGTGCCTCACGCAAGATTCTTGAATCGATGAAACAGAAACGATGAATCGGATGATCCGTAACGCTCTGTGCTCCTGGCTCGCCGCCATGGTGCTTTGCGCTCAGGCTGCGCCCAACCCGATGCGTTTGACCGACCAAGTGGCGCCGCTGGCTTACCGGCTTGCGTTGACGGTTGATCCCGATCAGCCGCGTCACGCCGGCGAGGTGTCGATTGATGTCGATATCAAGGCTGAGACACCGATCATTCGATTGCACGCCAGTCACATCGAGGTCAGCGCTGCGGAGCTCACCATGGCTGGCAAGGTCTACGCGGCCACGGTCATGGCCGGTAATCAGGAGCAACTGGAACTGGGTTTTGCGTCGACGCTGCCGGTCGGTCACGCCACGCTGCATCTGCGCTTTCGCGGCAGCATCGACGACAAGGGCAGCCAGGGCCTGTTTCGGCAGCGCGAGGGGGGTGACTGGTACGCCTTTACGCACTTTGAAGCCAGCTATGCGCGACGTGCCTTCCCGTGCTTCGACGAGCCCGGCTGGAAGGTTCCGTGGACACTGGCTCTCACCATTCCAGACAAGCTGAGCGCTTTCGCCAACACCGCGCTGGCACGGGAAGTGGCGCTGCCGGTCGGCATGAAACGGCTTGAGTTCTTGACGACGAAGCCGCTGCCGAGCTACCTGGTGGCCTTTGGCGTTGGCCCCTTTGATGTGCTGGACGGCGGCAAGGCGGGGCGCACGCCAGTGCGCTTCATCACGCCACGCGGGCGCGCCGCCGAGGCCAATTACGCGGCCAGCATGACACCGGCCATCCTGGGTCAGCTGGAAACCTATTTTGGTCAGGCCTATCCCTATGAAAAGCTCGACGTGATGGCTTTGCCGATCACGCTCGGGTTTGGTGCCATGGAGAACCCGGGTTTGGTGACTTTTTCGTCGCGCTTGCTGCTGAGCAAGCCGGGTCAGGAAACCCTCAATTTCAGGCGCAGCTTTGTCGATGTACAGGCACATGAGCTGGCGCATCAGTGGTTTGGCAATTACGTGACCATGGCCTGGTGGGATGACCTTTGGCTGAACGAGTCGTTTGCTTCGTGGATGGGTGACAAGATCGTCGACCAGTTGATGCCGGCGTGGCACTCTGAAACCGACATTCAGCAGGCGCGTGCTCAGGCCATGCGCACTGACCGCTTGGCCTCGGCGCGGCGCATTCACCAACCGGTGCAGGACGCCGAAGCGCTTGCCAGTGCCTTCGACAGCATCACCTACAGCAAGGGCCAGGCGACGCTGGCCATGTTCGAGGGCTGGCTCGGTACCGAGCGCTTTCGCGCCGGTGTGCAGCGCTACTTGAGCCGGCATGCGTGGGGAAGTGCCAGCGGCGAGGATTTTGTCATCGCACTGAGCGCGGGCGATGCTGAACTGGCAAGTGCCGTGCGCAGTTTTACCGAGCAGCCCGGTATTCCACGTGTCAGCGTAACGCTGGACTGTGGCGCCAAGCCGACACTCAGGCTGGCGCAGTCACGCTTCTTGCCACGCGGCTCGGAGGCGCCAGCGGGCGCGGTCTGGCACATTCCGCTGGTGGTGCGCACGCCGGGCGGCACGGTTCAGGTCTTGCTGAAGGAGGCTAGCGGCACTCTGCCACTGCCAGATGCCGCCTGCCCCGCCTGGGTTGAAGCCAACGTCAATGGGGCTGGTTATTACCGGCCGGTTTATGCGTCCGGCCAACTGCTCAAACGCATGCGCGATGGCGAACTGAGCGTGAATGAAATTCTCGCCAATCTGGACGACGCCAAAGCGCTTACCGAGTCGGCTGATCTGCCGCTGAGCGACGCTCTGACACTGGCGCTGCATTACGTCGGGCACGCGCGCCGCGAAGTGGTGGAGGCCGCTCTGGGCATCGTCCGCGCGGTGTCACCGTTGCTGACCAGGGAGCAGCGTGGGAGCTATGCCGCTCTGTGGCAACGTGCCTTCGGTGAGCGTGCGCGCGAGCTCGGTCTGACCGGCAAGCGCAGCGACAGCGACGACGACCGTTTGCTGCGTGCGCGCTGGCTCCAGCACCTGGTGCAGGAAGGGCAGGATCAGCCCCTGCGGGCGCAGGCGCTCCAACTCAGCCAAGCGTGGCTGCGAGACCGCTCGGTCCTGTCCGTTGCCGACCGTGGCTTGGTCTTGCGCAGCGCTGCGATCGAGGGGGATCGAGCCCTGTTTGACGCCCTGGAGCAAGCCGCGCTGGGCAGCAGGGACCGGGTCGAACGCAGCGATATTTACAACGCCCTGGGTCGCTTCGCAGCGCCCGAACTGGCGCGGGCAGGGCGCCAACTCTGGTTGTCTCCAGCGCATGACATTCGCGAGCTGCTGGCGGTGGGTCGCGACCGCAACAGCGCCGAAGCGGCGAACGATGGTCTGTTGAGTTTCATGAGCGAGACCTTCGCCGCCATTGCAGAACGCCTGCCAAAAGAGTCGGTGGGTCGTTTGCCGAGACTTTTTTCGGGCTTTTGCGCCGCCGACAAAGCTGACCAGCTGGCGCAGCTGTTTGCAGCGCGCGTGGGTGGCTACGACGGGGGTGCCAGCGTGTTGAAGCAAACTCTGGAAACCATCCGCCTGTGCGCGGTCTACCGTGACTTGCAGCAGGCGGACCTCGCTGCCTTCCTTCTACGCCGCTGAAATTGCCGCTGCACTTTCTGCGGCACGGATCAGTTGTTGCAAGGCGCTGTCGATCTCGTCTTGCGTGACGCCGGTCACTGCCTGCAGGCGCGGTGCCAGTCCGGCCAGCGCGCTGACGCCTTGGCTCTGTAGCAACTTGACGCTGGCGCCGGCCTCACGCGGCGAATCAAAGCCCAGGCTTTGTAGCAGCAGACGCCCCGCCGCGTCCATCAGTTTGAAATAGAACTTGCCGTCGTTCTCGCGGTACTGCTTGAACGTGGGCAGAGCGGCCTTGATCGTTTTCACAGCCTTGCCGGTTTCGGTGGCGCTGCGCAGATCGCGCAGCCCCACAGCACGGCGTAACTCGGCAGTGAACGGGATCGCCAGCATGCGCGCTTTGGCAGCGCCGGCCAGCAAGATGGCCTCGATTTTTTCGGGTGTCTTCATGAGCGCCACATAGCGCTCGCGCATGGGGCTCATTTCAAGGTCGATGCGTTCGAACAGCATCTGCTTGGCG
>CAYHDD010000103.1:0-8268 GCA_964355195.1 uncultured Rhodoferax sp.
AAGCCGGCAATGATGAAGGCCAAATAGCGGATACGCTGCGTGTTGTAACCGACGAACTCAACCCGCTCCGGGTTGTCGCGCACCGCATTGAGCATGCGCCCAAGCGGCGTTCTGGTAAATGCGAACATCGCGGCCACCGACACAAAGGTGTAGAGAGCGATAAGGTAGTAAACCTGGATCGGCGGTCCGTAGGTCAAGCCCATGAAAGCCTTGCCCGCAACGCGGTTGCCCGAAACGCCGCCCTCACCACCAAAAAACTCGGGGATCATGTTCGACATGGCGTAGACAAGTTCACCCAGACCCATGGTAATCATCGCAAAAGTGGTACCAGCCTTGCGCGTCGTCACATAACCAAACAGCATGGCAAAACCCATGCCGGCGACGCCTCCGACCAAAGGCAATACCGAAACCGGCAGCGGCAATGAACCGTTGCTAATGGTGTTAAGCGCGTGAATGGTCACGAACGAACCCAGACCGGTGTAGACCGCATGCCCGAAACTAAGCATTCCGCCCTGGCCCAGTAACATGTTGTATGACAGACAGGCCACGATGGCAACACCCATCTGGGAAAGAATGGTCACCGCAAGACTGCTGGTGAAGAGCACGGGGATCAGCGCCAGCAGGAGCGCAAAAAGGCTCCAGATCAGCCAGCGACCAACGTTGATCGGCGTGAATTTGTAGACAGTGCTCATGCGTCAGTCCTCCCGGGTTCCTAGCAAACCCTTGGGCCTGAAGATCAGGATCAACACCAAAAACAGGTAGGGCAGGATCGGCGCCACCTGCGACAAGGTGAGTTTGACCCATGACTTGCCCATCGCACCGGCGCCGAGCGACAGACCGAGCTGGGTCGCCAACGTCCCAAGCGAGTAGTCAAAGGCCACGGCAAAGGTCTGGATAACACCGATCAGCACGGAGGCTAAGAAGGCACCGGAGAGCGAGCCCATACCCCCGACCACAACGACGACGAAGATCACCGGACCCACAGCGGCAGCCATGGAAGGCTCGGTCAGGAAGGTGCTTCCGCCAATGACGCCAGCCAGTCCGGCCAGGGCAGCCCCTGCACCAAAAACCATCATAAAAACCAGCGGCACGTTGTGCCCGAGCGACTCAACCGCCTCTGGATGGGTCAAGGCGGCCTGTATCACAAGACCAATCCGGGTACGGGTAAGCAAGAGCCAAACCGACCCCAGCATCACCAGGGCCACCAGCATCATGAAGCCACGAGTGGCTGGAAAGGGTGAGCAGACCAATCGCACGCCGACCTCGGCCGCACCACACAGCTCTGCCGGTGCTGCACCCCAGATAAGTCGCAGTCCGTGAACGGAATGATTGATGAGAGTAAAGGCAGGACCCTGCAACAATTCAGGAGGGCGAAAATCGAGCGCGATGCGGCCCCAAATCAGTTGTACCAGCTCGAAAACGACATACGACAGGCCAAAAGTAATGAGCAACTCCGCCACATGCCCGAACTTGTGAACCCGGCGCAGAAAGTATCGCTCAAACAGCGCCCCCAGCCCGCCCACGACCAGTGGGGCAATCAGCAGTGACGGCCAGAACCCGACCACGCGTGAAACGGTGTAACCCACGTAGGCACCGACCATGTAGAAGGACGCGTGCGCAAAATTCAGGACCCCCATCATGCTGAATATCAGCGTCAGTCCGGAACTCAACATGAACAACAACAAGCCATAGCTCAGCCCGTTGAGCATGGAGATGATGAAGAACTCCATTCAAATAATCCTTCGTGGCCCCCAAGAAAATGGAAGAGCCCGAGACGGTACACCCGTTCGGGCTCCAGCTTCAGGTGGCGCGTCTCAAGGGCGCTTCATCTCGCAGCTGGTAGGCGTGCTCGAAACGTAGTTGGGGTATTCCTTGAGGGGTACCAGCGTCATGCCGGTATTTTCGGGGCTGTAGGGGTACTTCTTGTCAGCCTTCTGCCAGACCGTCATATAGAGCGGTTGCTGTAGTTGGTGGTCGGTCTTGCGCATCTCAACTTCGCCATTGAAGGTCGCAACTTTCAGCCCTTCCATCGCCGCTGCCACTTTGATCGGGTCGGTAGACTTTGCCTTGGCCATGGCCGCGCCGAGCATTTCATAAATGCGAATGGTTGAACCGGTGTAGAAGTCGTCGTTGTATCTCTTCTTGAACTCCGCCATCCACTTGTCCAGTTGACCACCCATGTTGTAGTGGCTGTAGGCAATCTGATAAACCCGGCCGCCGCCATTTTGTCCAAGCGCCGTCGGTGTGCCCGTGACCCCGGTGTAGTACGTGAAGATCTTGCCGGTATAGCCACCCTCATTGGCAGCCTTGACCATCAGCGAGAGGTCAGAACCCCAGTTGCCGGTAATCACAGTATCTGCACCGCTGGCCTTGATCTTGGCGATGTAGGGGGCAAAATCACGCACCTGGGCAATCGGATGCAGGTCCTCGCCAATGATTTGTATGTCGGGCCGCTTACGCGCCAATGTTTCCTTGGCGTACTTGGCTACCTGATGACCATGCGAATAGTTCTGGTTGAGCAAATAGACCTTCTTGATATCCTTCTGGTCCACCATGAAGCTGCTCATGGCTTCCATCTTCATGGAAGTGTCGGCGTCGAAGCGGAAGTGCCAGAAACTGCACTTGCTGTTGGTGAGGTCAGGATCGACAGCCGAATCGTTCAAATACAGGATTTCCTTGCCGGGATTGCGCTCGTTATGTTTGTTGACGGCATCCACCAGCGCCAGGGCGACCGACGAGCCGTTGCCCTGAATGATGTAGCGCACGCCCTGGTCAATCGCCGCCTTCAGATTGTTCAAACTTTCAGTTGGGCTGAGCTTGTTGTCCATGCCGGTGATTTCGAATTTGACACCGGCAGGATTGCCAGGCTGCCCGGCGTTGCCGGCGACCGGCGACCCACTGTATTTTTCGGCAAAGAACTGATAGCCCTTGAGCTGACTCACTCCGACAGGACCTAGCAGACCCGTAAGCGGATCAATCCGGACAATCTTGACTACCTCGCCTTTTTGGGCAAAGGCGGTGCTCACACACAAGGCGGCTGCCGCTGTGGCGACAATTTTCAAGGCAAGTTTCATAAAAATCTCCTGGGTTTCAAGCATCTAACAACTGTGCAGCGTACAAGCAAATGTGCGCCGCGCCGTGAGGGTTTTCCACTAGCGAGAATCACCCATGTGACAGGCGCCAGTGGGCGACCGGCCTCACGCATCCGGCAACTTGTAATCCTTGAGCATTTCACGCAATTTGGTCTTCTGCATCTTGCCGGTTCCGCCCAAGGGAATCGCCTCAACAAAGACGACGTCATCCGGCACTTGCCACTTGGCAGTCTTGCCATCGTAAAACGCAATCAATTCATCGCGCGACACCTCGGCGCCGGGCTTCCTGACGACCGCAATGATGGGGCGCTCATCCCATTTCGGGTGTTTCATGCCAATGCAGGCCGCCATTGCCACCGCCGGATGCGCCATGGCGATGTTCTCGACGTCAATCGAGCTGATCCATTCACCGCCGGACTTGATGACATCCTTGCTGCGGTCGGTGATCTGCATGTAGCCATCGGGGTCAATCGTCGCCACATCACCGGTCGGGAACCAGCCGTCCACCAGGGGTGAACCGCCCTCGCCTTTGAAATAGGCGCTGATGATCCAGGGCCCTTTGACCAGCAGGTCGCCGTAGCTCTTGCCGTCCCAGGGCAGTTCGGCACCGTTGCTGTCGACAATCTTCATGTCGACGCCAAACACGCCGCGTCCCTGCTTCAGACGTACCTTCATCTTTTCGTCGGCCGACAGATTCAGGTGCTTGTCCTTGAGCGTACAAACTGTTCCCAGAGGCGACATTTCGGTCATACCCCAGGCGTGCAACACTTCCACGCCGTAGAGATCGTTGAAGGCCGTGATCATGGCCGGCGGACAGGCCGAGCCCCCGATGACAGTCCGCTTGAGGGTCGAGAAACGCAATCCGCCCGCCTGCATGTGACCAAGCATCATCTGCCAGACCGTCGGCACGCCGGCGGCGAACGAAACCCGCTCGCTCTCGATCAGCTCGAAAATGGACTTGCCATCCATGGCCGGCCCCGGAAACACGAGCTTGGCGCCGGTCATGGCGGCTGAGTACGGCAGGCCCCAGGCGTTGACATGGAACATAGGCACTACAGGCAGCACCGTGTCACGCGCGCTCATGCTCAAAGCGTCTGGCAAGGCACCGGCGAAAGCGTGCAACATGGTTGAACGATGGCTGTACAGGGCAGCCTTCGGGTTTCCCGTCGTGCCACTCGTGTAGCACATGCTGGAGGCCGAGTTCTCGTCAAAGGAGGGCCACGCGTACTGGCTGGTCTGCGCGTCAATCCATGCCTCGTAGCTGATCAGGCCGACTATCCCGCTGTCTGCGGGCAGTTTGTCGGCATCGCACATCGCAATGTACTGTTTGACGGTCGGGCAGCGGGCATGCACGGCCTTGATGATGGGCAGAAAGCTCATGTCAAAGCAAAGCACGCAATCCTCGGCGTGGTTGACAATCCAGCTGATCTGGTCCGGGTGCAGACGCGGATTGAGGGTGTGCAGTACCCGACCGGTGCCACTGACACCAAAGTACAGCTCCAGGTGCCGGTAGCCGTTCCAGGCCAGGGTCGCGACGCGGGCACTGAAGGGCAGTTGTAATCCGTCGAGCGCATTGGCCACCTGGCGCGCGCGCCGAGCCACGTCCTTGTAGGTATAGCGGTGAACATCGCCTTCGACGCGGCGCGATACGATTTCACCTTCGCCGTGATGACGCTCGGCGAACTCGATCAAGTTTGAGATCAACAATTGTTGGTTTTGCATCAAGCCGAGCATGAAAAGACTCCTGGAATGTTGAGTTGAAGCCGGGGGCAAGACCTCGGTGGCGAACGCCGCACCTCGACCATCCCCGCATGAGCAGTCGAATGTTAAGCGATTCGCTGATAACCCTACCGGCACCGAACATACTGGCGACACGAGACAATGCAGACATGAACGCAATCTCGGATGAATCCAGGGAACTGGAGCTTGGACTGGGCTGGCACAACCGCTTCGCCGGACTCGGCCCTGACTTTTACAGCCCGGTAGCGCCCCGACCACTGCCACAGCCCTACTGGGTCGCAAGCAGCCGCGCCGTGGCCCGCGAACTGGGCCTGGAAGAATCATGGCTGACTTCGCAGGAGTTGCTGGCGGCGCTCAGTGGCAACCGCACGATTGCCGGCACTCAGCCATTGGCCAGCGTCTACAGTGGCCATCAGTTCGGCGCTTGGGCCGGTCAACTGGGCGACGGGCGCGCCATTCTGCTGGGCCAGACCGTCGGCGGCCTGGAAATCCAGCTCAAGGGCGCGGGTCTGACGCCCTATTCCCGCTCGGCCGATGGCCGCGCCGTGCTGCGCTCCAGCGTGCGCGAATTCCTCGCCAGCGAAGCCATGCACGGTTTGGGCATCGCCAGCACGCGTGCTCTGTGTATCACCGGCTCCGACGCACCGGTCTACCGGGAAACGGCTGAAACAGCGGCCGTCGTCACGCGCCTGGCACCCAGCTTTGTGAGATTCGGTCACTTCGAACACTTCTCCTACAGTGGCCGGCAGAGCCAGCTGAAGGCCCTCGCCGATCACGTTATTGACCTGCACTACCCCGAGTGCCGCGCTGGCGAGAGGTTTTCAGGCAACGCCTACGGGGCCCTGCTGGAGGCGGTGAGTGCACGCACCGCACTCCTGATGGCGCAATGGCAAGCGGTGGGTTTCTGTCACGGCGTGATGAACACCGACAACATGAGCATTCTGGGGCTAACCATCGACTATGGTCCGTTCCAGTTCCTCGATGCTTACGAGCCGGGCCGAATCTGCAATCACTCGGACACGCTGGGGCGATACGCTTTCAATCGGCAACCTCAAGTCGCCTACTGGAACCTGTTTTGTCTGGCGCAGGCGCTGGCGCCGCTGATTGAAGGGCAGGAGCTTGCGCTACAGGCCTTGGAGCCCTACAAGACGCGCTTCCACGACGAGTATGCGCGCCTGATGCAGGCGAAACTGGGGCTCCCGTTGACCAACGCCGCCGTTCCCGAGGATGATCGCGGCTTGCGCGATGACCTCTTGCGCTTGCTCGCGCAGGACCGGGTTGACTACCCCATTTTCTGGCGGCGCTTGAGTCACTGCGTCAGCAGCACGGACGCCACTGCAGTGAGTGATCTGTTTCTGGACCGCAGTGCCTTCCTGGCCTGGTGGCAGCGTTACCGCTCGCGCGTGTCGACGCAAGCCCCGCAACAGATGGCAGAATCGATGCTCAAAACCAATCCAAAATACGTGCTGCGCAACCACCTGGCCGAGTTGGCAATACAGCGTGCCAAGCTGAAAGACTTCTCTCAGGTCAACCGCCTGTTGGCGCTGCTTGAAGCGCCGTTTGACGAGCACCCCGAATCTGAGAATGAAGCCAATTTCCCGCCCGACTGGGCCAGCAGCATCGAGATCAGCTGTAGTTCCTGAAAGGTCAGCATGACTTACAAGATGGAGAAGACCGACGAGCAGTGGAAGGCGCTCCTGAAGGCCAAGGGCGCTGAGCCGTCGGCTTTTCAGGTAACGCGCCAGCAAGCCACCGAACGGGCCTTCAGTGGCAAGCTCGAAGGTCAGCATGCCGACGGCATTTACCGCTGCATTTGCTGCGACAAGCCGCTCTTTGAGTCGCAGACCAAGTTCGATTCGGGCTGCGGTTGGCCGAGCTATTTTCAGCCAATTGACGAAGCCGCCATCGCAACCCAGACCGACGCATCCCTCTGGATGAAGCGTACCGAGGTGCACTGCGCCGACTGCGGCGCCCACCTGGGCCATGTCTTCGAGGACGGCCCGGCTCCCACCGGCTTGCGCTACTGCGTGAATTCGGCTTCGTTACACTTCATCCCCAAATGAAGATACTGTTAGATTTTTTCCCGATCCTGCTGTTTTTCGCCGCTTACAAACTCTACGACATCTATATCGGCACCGGCGTGCTGATGGCGGCGACCGTGGTTCAGATGAGCCTGATTTACGCCATCGACCGCAAGCTGCAAATGATGCACAAGATCACGTTGGGGCTGATTCTGGTGTTTGGCACCTTGACTCTGGTCCTGCACGACGAGCGTTTCATCAAGTGGAAGCCCACCGTCTTGTACGCGGCGACCGCGATCGCGCTGGCCGTGGCGGTATGGATTTACAAGAAGAACTTTCTCAAGCTGATGCTCGGCAGCCAGCTTGAATTACCCGATCCCGTTTGGATGCGCCTCAACCTGGTTTGGGTCGCGTACAGCGCCTTTATGGCCTTGACCAACGCCTATGTCGCCGCTTTGTACAGCACCGAAGCGTGGGTGAATTTCAAGCTCTGGGGCTACGTCTTTCCGCTCGCCTTCATCATCGGCCAGGGCCTCTACATCGCACGCTACCTCAAGTCAGATCCGACCGAAAACTGAGAACCCCATGCCAAGCACGACCCCCCCCAGCGCGCAGCAGCTTGAACAGCGTCTGCGTGACAAGCTCCAGCCGATCACGCTTGAAGTGATTGACGAAAGCTACAAACACAACGGCCATGCCGGCGCCAACGGCACTGGCTTTGGCAGCCATTTCCGTGTGCGGATCACTTCACACTTATTTACTGGCAAGTCGCCGGTGCTGCGGCATCGCCTTGTGTATGATGCGCTGCAAGATTTCATGGACCAGGGCCTGCACGCTCTGGCGATTGAAGCCCACGCCCCCTCAGTTTGACGCCTTTTGTCGACCCTTCACCCCAGTACTCGTTTTCCAGGAATTAAGCATGAAATTGAAATTGATCTCCGCGCTTGTGGCCGCCGTCATCAGCACTTCGGCGCCTCTGGCAGTGGCCCAAAACGTTGCCGTCGTCAACGGCAAAGCGGTTCCGAGTTCGCGCGTGGACACACTGGCGCAGCAAATCGCTCGTTCCGGCCGCCCGGTCACGCCAGAAATGCAGGCCCAGTTGAAGGAAGAAGTGATTGCCCGCGAAATCTTCATTCAGGAAGCCCAGAAACAAGGCCTCGACACCACCGAAGACTTCAAGATCCAGATGGAGCTCGCGCGCCAGACCCTTCTCATCCGCGAGCTGTTCAGCAACTACCAAAAAGCCAATCCCATCAGTGATGCGGATGTCAAGACCGTCTATGAAAAGTTCGTTGGTGCCAACAGCGGCAACGAACACCACGCTCGCAACATTCTGGTCGAGAAGGAAGACCAGGCCAAGGCCATCATCGCCCAATTGAAGAAGGGCGGGAAGTTTGAAGAGATCGCCAAAAAGT
>CAYHDD010000104.1:0-5256 GCA_964355195.1 uncultured Rhodoferax sp.
GGCCACCCCTGCCAAGGCAGCGGGTGGCAAAGCTTCTGGCAGCGCTGTGCAGGTGGGTGAGTTGAACGATGGCCGGTTGATGTGCGCAATTCGCCGGGTCTTGGCAAGCGCCGGTATCGGTGGCCGTAAGTATCCCCCGGCAGAGCCGGGGGCTTTAAATTGTGAGCCGCTCAAAGCGGCTAAACGGGGTCGCTAACGCGGCCCCACCGGGTTGGGGCCACCCTGCGGTGGCCACTCATTTCCATAGTCCAAGCTGCTCCAGTCGTTCATCCTCTTTCTCTTGGTTCCTGATGTACTCGCGTATCACCGCCTCATCCCGTCCGACGGTGGACACAAAGTACGCTCTGGCCCAAAAGTGCTGACCCACAAAATTGCGCTTTCGCTCTGCGTACACTCTTGCAAGGTGAATCGCGCTTTTGCCTTTGATGTACCCCACTACCTGCGACACTGCGTACTTCGGCGGTATCTGCACCAGCATATGAACATGGTCGGCCATCAGGTGCCCTTCCAGTATTCGGCTCTCCCGCTGCTGGGCCAGTCGGTGGAAGACATCCCCCAGGTAATTTCGCAGTTCCACGTACAAGGTCTTGCGCCTGCACTTTGGAATAAAAACTACGTGATACTTGCACTCCCATACCGTGTGATTCAAACTCGCATATTCGTCCATCGTGTGTTCCTTTCTGTCGTGTGCTTGGCGGCTCACGGTTGAACGGTACTACGATGGACACCCCCTGAAACGTCAAACTATTACTGCCACCCCGGCAGAGCCGGGGGAACTCCCGGATTTCGTAAACCCCCAGCAGTGCATCGTCCAGCCACACGTCCATGCGCAGTGGCGCCTGCGGCGCATAAAGATTTGTGATCCATCCTGCCAGGGTGTTGGCCTATTACCCTTCGCCGAATGCGGATCCGTTGATTCTGGACAACTTGTCGGGTGACATTCGCCTGGCTTCGCAGCGCACTGACCTGGAGCCGGTCTATGGTTTTAACGATGATGATCTGTGGGCGCCAAGCGGCAGCATCATCAAGGGCGGCACCACCAAACTGCGCCTGTGGCGCAACCTGTTGGAGAAGCTGGCAAGAGAACAGGCCATGTGATTGCGAAAAGGCTGCGCAGGACGTAAGCCCTATGCCACGTCCCGATATGATGATGGCGGATTTCGATGATCCCCTTCCACCCACCGAGTGTCAATTTTCAGGAGTCCGAGCTATGTTGAAGAAGATTCTCGCCGTCGCGATCATGTCCTGCGCAGCGCTGTGCTTTGCAGCGGTTGATGCCAATAAGGGCAGCGTTGCCGAACTTGACAGCGTCAAGGGCGTTGGTCCGGCTACTTCGGCCAGGATCATCCAGGAACGAACCAAGTCCCCATTCAAGGACTGGACTGACTTCATCGCTCGCGTTAAGGGCGTTGGAGAAGGCAGCGCGGTCAAGCTCTCTGCCGCCGGTCTGACTGTCGGCGGCACCAGCTACAAGGATGCCAAGCCTGGTGCACCTGCACCAGTTGCTGCCAAGAAAGACGACAAACCTGCGGCGTCAGCCGCCAGCGCCGCCAAGAAGTAATTCAGCCACCTCGCACGCCCTATCTGCCGGGGTGCTTGACCACCCCTGAACAAACCTTCAGGTTGGCTGCGGCAGACTGTGCCACCACAAGCGGCACTCATGGCACAGGCCATCACTGAAGAAGGCTTGCAGCACACCGTCCAGCACCATGCGCGGCAAAGGATCGCCGGGCTTGCGTGCGATCAGGTTGGTGCCGGTCGAGGCCGCCCAGATCTGAAACAGTTCCTCTGATGCCACTTGATAGCTGACATGCCAGTGCGCGATGCCGCTGCCCGGTGCTGATGACAGGATTTCGAAAGACAGCTCGATGGAGCGCTGCAACTTGACGCGTTGCCAATAGGCGGCAAGTTCAACATGGCCGCGCTGCGCCGCAAAGGGCGTGTTGCGATAGACACCGTTGGGTGCAAAAAGGGCGCAAAACGCCTCAGCATCCTGGCTTTCCCAGGCCTGCTTGTAGGCTTTCATGAACTGCTCAATGTCCATACGATTTTCCTTTGCGAAGACTGCACATCGTTCTCACCCATAGCTCGTGCAAGAATCTGGCCCTACCGGTCTTGCACCTGATTCATGCTGTCAAATCCTATCTTCGCACAACAAGACTCGCCTCGGCGCTGGGCTACGTGCCCGACGCTGGTCGGCCTGCCTGAACCGCGCCATGGTTGACCCCCTGCTCTTCATGGAGCCGCAGCAACCCCGGCAGCGAGTCGGCATTGAGCGGTGCATGACCAGCGGCTCCGAAGGCCGCCCTACAATAAGCTATTGAACGAAGGAGTCATCACCATGACCATACTTGTAGCTTACGCGCCGCGCCCCGAAGGGCAGGCCGCCCTCGACAAGGGTATTGAAATTGCCAAACGCCGCCACGAGCGGCTGGTGGTCGTCAACGCCAGCCCGGGTGGGCGCCACGAAGACACGTCGATGGCTGACGTTCAGGACGTTGAACGCGTCGAGCGTTTGCTCGCCGAGTCCGGTCTGGAAGCCGAATTCAAACAGTTTGTTCGAGGCAACAGCGCAGTCGCCGAAATTGAAACACTGGTTGAAACTTTGCAGGTGTCCGTCCTGATTATTGGCCTGCGCAAGCGCAGCGCGGTCGGCAAGCTGATTCTCGGCAGCGTCGCGCAGGAAATCTTGCTCTCCGTGTCTTGCCCGGTGCTGGCTGTCAAAGCAGCCTGAGTTCAGGCCTTCGGGAAACCTTGTTTCCCACCCGCAAGCAGTACGGGGTCCGCCGTGCCTGGACTTGATCTGCTTGGTGCCAGTCTTGAATTGGCGCCGAGTGCCATCATGTCGGGCTGGCGTTTCAACAAACTTTCGAGGCTTTACCAATGACAATCATGAAGAACGTCGGCAAATGGCTGCTGGTCGGTGCGCTACTCGGCGCAGGCCTGGCCATCGCCCAGTCGGAGCCCACGCTGACCCAGATCTACCAGACCGCCCAAAGCGGGCAGTTGGAGCAGGCACAGGTCATGATGCAACAGGTGCTGGTCGCGCATCCGGGTAGCGGCAAAGCACACTTTGTACAAGCTGAACTGTTTGCCCGCCAGGGCAAGCTGCCGCTGGCACGCGAGTCTCTGGCCCAGGCCGAGAAGCTGACGCCGGGCCTGCCCTTTGCGAAAGCAGAAGCGGTGCAGGCACTGCGTTCGCAATTGGCTGCCAAAACCAGCGTCGCACCGGTGAGCGGCTCCGCACAGCGTCGAAACACTTCGAACACGACCAGCCCTGCAGCGCCGGAGTCCTCGTTCCCGTGGGGCTTGGGCTTGGCCCTGGGTGGCGGCGCGATTGCGCTGGTCATCTTTCTATCGCGCCGAAAAGCTGCCCCCGCCTATGAAGCGCAAGCGGCCTACGCCGGTCAGCCAGCGATGCAGGGTGGTTTGAGCGGGCCGCAGGGCTTTGGCATGGCCAACAGCGTGGGCGCCACGGGTGGCGTCATGCAGGGGCCGTACGGGCAGCCTGCTTATGGGCAACCCGGCTATGGCCAACCGCAAGGCAGCGGACTGGGTGGCAAGATCATGGGCGGCGTCGCCACCGGCCTGGCCGTGGGTGCGGGTGTCATGGCGGCGCAGGCGATTGGTCGCTCCCTGAGTGGCAACCGCGATGAAGGAGCTCGTGCTTCCGAATCGCCCTCGAACAACAACCTGCAGGGCTTTGACGGCAACCCCGACATGGGTGGCCAGAATTTTGGTATCAACGACGCTGCCTCCTGGGACGATGGCGGTGCCGCCGGAGCCAGCGATGACTGGGAAAATTGAGTAGCGTGTGACGCGTCGCCGCGGGCGGGGCGGCGCGGCGCTTTCGCACTTGGTGCCGCCGGATTCTTCTGTGGCAGTCTGATAGCATTGCGCCTCTAGAAATGGATCGGACCGGGTCCGACCAGGCACAGGAGAATCATGAAGACAAGCCCCTTATTGCTCGCCGTGGCCGGCTGGATGGTTTTGGCATCTCTCACGGGATGCGGCGACAAAACTGAAGTCGCCCCAGCTGCGGCTGCCAGCGGTGCCACCGGCGGCGCAAGTGCTGCGGCCAGTTCGGCCAGCGCGCCCACGGTGTCGGTCACCCTGGCGCGGGCCCAGAAGCGCGATTGGCCCGTGCTGCTCAAGGCCACCGGAAGCGTGGTTTCCCTGACCAGCGTCGAGGTCCGACCGCAGGTCAGCAGCACCATCAAGCAGGTGCATTTCCGCGAAGGGCAGTTTGTCAAGGCCGGCCAACTCCTGTTTACACTGGATGCGCGCAGTGAAGAGGCCAATGTAGCGAAGGCGGTGGCGCAACTGGCCAAGGACAAGGCATCGCTCGATGACGCTCAGCGCCAGGCAGCACGGGCGCGCCAATTGCTGGCGCAAAACTTCATTTCACAAGGCGCACTGGACACCAGTACGACCCAGGTGGACGCACTTGCCGCTACCGTCGCGGCAGATCAGGCGGCACTCGAAGCCAGCCGTGTCGCTCTCTCCTACTACCGCATCAGCGCCCCCCACGCCGGTCGCGCTGGCGCCGTCAATGTGTTTGCTGGCACGGCCGTCCAATCCAACCAAAGCGCCCTGGTCACAATCACCCAGCTCGACCCGATTGGCGTCGCCTTCAACTTGCCGCAGAGCAGCCTGAGCGATGCGCTGTCTTCACTGGCTGATGGCGGTGCCAGTGTGAGCGCCTCACTGGCTGATGGCGCCGACACCTTCAAAGGCAGGCTCAAGTTTGTCGACAACGCCGTTGACGCCAACTCTGGCACGCTCAAGGTCAAGGCCGTCTTCGACAATCGCGAGGGCAAGCTGTGGCCCGGTGCCTTCGTTCAGGTGGCTCAAACCGTCAGCACGCTGAAGGACGCCATCGTCATCCCGCAGGCCTCCATCGTTCAGAGTGCGCGGGGCACCGTTGTCTACGTCATGGAGAGTGGCAAGGCGGTCCTCAAGCCCGTCAAACTGGTGTACGCGCAGAACAATGAGGCCGCCGTCACAGGCGTGAAACCGGGCGATGCCGTGGTACTCGACGGTCGCCAAAATGTGCGACCGGGATCATCGATCACCGAGCGGGCACGTGAACCGGCCGCGGCCGCCTCGGGCGCCGGACGCGCCGCCAGCGCCGGGCGTGCCGACGCCGCTGCAACGGCCAGCGCCGCGCGACCTGCCACACCATGAACCTGTCCGAAATCTTTGTCCGCCGCCCGGTGATGACGGTGCTGCTCAATCTGGCCGTGGTGCTGGCCG
>CAYHDD010000104.1:5356-8265 GCA_964355195.1 uncultured Rhodoferax sp.
TTTGTCCGCCGCCCGGTGATGACGGTGCTGCTCAATCTGGCCGTGGTGCTGGCCGGCGTGATCGGTTTTCGCAGCATCCCGGTAGCGGCGCTGCCGAGCTACGACACGCCGGTGATCAACGTTTTTGCTGCATTGGCCGGTGCCAACCCGGAGACGATGGCGAGTTCGGTGGCGCTGCAGCTCGAGAAGCAATTCCAGACCGTGCCCGGTCTCAAGACCATCAGTTCCACCAGCACGCTGGGCAGTACCTCGCTGACACTGGAGTTTGAAGAAGGCCGCAACATCGACGCCGCCGCGCTCGACGTGCAGGCGGCCTTGTTGCGCGCACAACGCTCCTTGCCGGCAGAGATGACGAGCATGCCGTCTTACCGCAAAGTCAACCCGGCCGATGCCCCGGTGCTGCTGATCGCGCTCACCTCGCCTTCGCTGGCGCCCTCCGACTTGCAAGACTACGCCGAACATCTGATCTCCCCGACGCTGTCGACCATTGACGGTGTGGCGCAGGTCAGCATCTTTGGCTCCAAGCGCTTCGCGGTGCGTGTGCGGGTGCGCCCCGACGCCTTGGCGGCACGCAACATCGGCCTCGACGAATTGAGTGCAGCCCTGCGCGCGGCCAACGTCAACACCCCCGTCGGCACCTTTGACGGGCAGCGCCAGATGCTGACTTTGCAGGCGAATCGGCAACTCAAGAACGCCGCCGAGTTTTCTGAACTGATCGTCAGCAACCGGGGCGGCAACGCGGTGCGCCTGAAGGACGTGGCCAATGTCGAGGACAGCATTGAATCATTGAAAAGCTGGGCCACGCTGAATGGCGAAAGTTCGATCACGATAGCCGTTCAGCGGCAGCCCGGGGCCAACACGGTGCGTGTGGTCGACGCGGTTCGCGCCACGCTGCCGAAGTTGAAAAGCCAAATGCCGCAGTCGGTCAATATGACGCCTGTGAACGACCGCTCGGTCTCGGTGCGCGACGCGCTGCACGACGTCACGCTGACGCTGCTCGGGACCGTTGCCCTGGTGGTGCTGGTAATCTTTCTGTTCTTGCGCCGATTTGTCGCCACCGTCATCCCCACGCTGTCGCTGCCAGTTTCACTGATTGGCGCCGTGGCCCTGCTCTGGGGCCTGTCCTATAGCCTCGACAACATCTCTCTGCTCGGCCTGACGCTGGCGGTCGGTTTGGTGGTGGACGACGCCATCGTCGTGTTGGAGAACATTATTCGTCACGTCGAGAATGGGGTGCCGCCGTTTCAGGCCGCGCTGCGCGGTGCGCGCGAGGTGGGCTTCACCATCATTTCCATTTCTACTTCGCTGATTGCGGTCTTCATTCCGATCTTCTTCATGCCGGGCGTGATTGGCCTCTTGTTCCACGAATTTGCCGTGGTGGTGGCCCTGGCCATTGTGGTCTCGGCCTTTGTCTCTTTGACGCTGGTGCCGATGCTGGCAAGCCGCTTTCTGACCGACGAAGCGCACAAGAAGCCACCCAACAAACTGGTGCATTCCTTTGAGATTGGTTTCAATTTTCTGCTGGCGGGCTACACCCGCGTGCTTGACTTGGCCTTGAGCCATCGCCTGCTGGTGATGCTGTTGGCCACGGCCACCTTTGTCGCCACCGCGTGGTTGATAGTGATCATTCCCAAAGGTTTCTTCCCGGAAGAAGACATCGGCCAGATCCAGGTCTCTACAGAGGCCGCTGAGGACACGTCCTTTCCCGAGATGGTTCGCTTGCAAGAACGTGCCGCTGGCGTCATTCGCGCCGATGCCAACGTGGCCTCCGTCAGTTCTTTCAATGGTGGCGGGGGCTCTCAGAATACCGGGCGCATGTTCGTCAGCTTGAAGCCTGCCAGCGAGCGCCAGGCGATGAAGACGGTGATCGAGGGGCTGCGTCGCAAATTGCGCAATGTGGCGGGTATCACCGTTTTCATGCGTCCGATTCAGAACCTGCAACTGGGCGGGCGCCAGAGCAAGGCGCGCTACCAGTACATCCTGCAAAGCGTACGAGCCGATGAACTCAGCGGTTGGGCGACGAAGCTACAGGAGCGCCTGCGCGCCGACGAAATGTTTCGCGACGTGACCAGCGACGTGCAGCTCAGCGGCCTGCAGGCGCAGCTGAAAATCGACCGGGATCGGGCCAACTCACTCGGCGTCTCGATGGAGGCGGTGCGCAGCGCATTGTTCAGCGCCTTCGGTGAGCGTCAGGTGTCAACCATCTTCCTTCCCACAGACAGCTACCAGGTGATCATGGAAGTGGCGCCGGAAGCCAAGCAGGACGAAGAAGCCCTGCGCGGCATCTACGTGCGCGCCTCAACGGGTGCCCTGGTGCCGCTGTCGACCTTCACCACGGTGCAGCGCACGGTGGGCCCGACTGCCATCAACCACGTCGGTCAGTTGCAGGCTGTGACGGTGTCCTTCAACCTGGCACCGAGTGTGGCACTGGGCGATGCCACTGCAAAGATCGACGCTGCACGTTCTTTCCTCCAAATGCCGACCTCGGTAATTGCGACTTACGGCGGCGACGCAGCCGTCTTCAAGAGTTCGCAGGGCAGCCAGGCGATTCTCATCATCGCCGCGTTGCTGGTAATCTACGTGCTGCTGGGTGTGCTGTACGAGAGCTACATCCACCCCATCACCATCCTCGCGGGTCTTCCGTCTGCCGCCGTAGGCGCCCTGGCCACGCTGATGCTGTTTGGTCAGGATCTGACGCTGATTGCCACGATTGGCATCGTGCTGCTGATCGGCATCGTGAAGAAGAACGCCATCATGATGATCGACTTCGCCCTGGACGCCCAGCGCCACCAGGGCATGGCCCCGGCCATGGCGATTCGGGAGGCCTGCATTTTGCGGTTTCGCCCCATCATGATGACCACCCTGGCCGCGCTGATGGGCGCCCTGCCGATTGCGCTGGGGATCGGGGC
>CAYHDD010000105.1:0-5013 GCA_964355195.1 uncultured Rhodoferax sp.
CAGCATCCGGTTTGTCGTACAACCAGCATGTCAATCCTACGCCTGTCGCTCTTCGCGTTGGTCGCCTTAGCCGCCTGCGGAGGCTCCGATTCAGATCCCTACCAAGAGGCTGTCGACGCTGCGAACAAGAAGGAAGCCGAGGCTCGCGCCGCCGGCGTCACGTCGCCTTGCGTTGATACGTCTCAATGCGGCGTGCTTATGTTTATGAGTCCTACGCCCACTTGTGCGAAATGGAGCTACAAGCCCTACTCGCTTGTCTCGCCTACTGCGGCCGCCGCTTCTTCCGCTGCGCAAGAGCAGATCGCCCTCGCTGGCCAAGCGCTCAGCCTGGCGCCGCCATGGGGTTTCGCATGCGCGGCCGTGATGCCTCGAGGGCCTGTTCTCACGTGCGTTGCAAGTACATGCGGCCCTTGAGAGCCAACGCTCATGCCAAACTGTGGGCCGTGCATGGCACGAATCCAGCCGGGTGAAAGTCCCGGTGCCAGGACCAAGGTGGCCGACAAGGCCATTGAGAAACTAAAGGACGCCGTTCGCGAGCTGACCCGTCGCACACGAGGTCACCGGCTGATCGACATCGTGCAAGAGTTGAAGACTGCCCTGACGGGGTGGAAACCGTTGCACCCGATCCGCGGGAGTCGCACTTCGCGCCCCCTCTCGGCCGGGGTGAACGGTAACGTTAAACGGCGTCACTTTCTGCCCTCACTTTCTGCAACTTGACTTCCAACTTTTCATAAATACAATGTACATATGATTACGTTCGAATGGGATGAGCCAAAAGCCGCTGCAAATCTCAGGAAGCATCAAGTTTCTTTCGAAGAAGCGAAATCTATTTTCTTCGACGAATTTGGTGTGCAGTTTTTCGACGTGGATCACTCATCCGAGGAAGAGCGATTTCTGATGCTTGGTCTGAGTTCGGGGGCAAAGTTGCTCATCGTCTGTCATTGCGAGCGGGAGCATGGTTCAGTCATTCGTATCGTCTCAGCACGCAAGGCGACCAAGCGCGAAAGCGCATTTTATCGAGGCGGATACACATGAAAGCTGAATACGATCTTTCCAAACTGAAGTCGCGCAAGAACCCATACGCGTCCAAGCTAAAGAAGCCTGTAACCATGCGCCTTTCTGAGGATGTTGTGGACTATTTCAAGGGAATGGCTGATGAATCCGGCGTCCCATATCAGAGTCTGATTAACTTGTACCTTCGCGACTGTCTTGCAAGCAGTCGAAAGGTGCAAATCAATTGGCCACAAGCTGTTTAACCGGTTGCTCGTCACGGACACGCAGGCGCAGGTTGCCGAAAGAATTGGTACGACGCAATCGGCTGTGGCTCGAATGGACAGTGGTCTTCTCTCACATCGAGGCATTGATGGTCGCTTTGGGTGGTTCGGTTACTGAGCACGAAGGCTTGCGCGTGAAGATCGTGTTGCAGGGGCCACTGAAGTGCTCGAAGAGGCCGCTCATGCGTGACCGCGCCGCTCCATGTACTGTTGGTGCAGGCTTTTTGACGCCACGCTGATCAGCAGAAAGACCAGCACGCCGGCGATGCCCATCGCGGCGTCGCAATACAGGCCGGCGTTGCTTCCGGACTTGTCGTAGAAGTAGCCGTTCAGGATTCCCATGTAGGCAATCGGTGTGTTCGACAGCGAGGCGAAGATGCTGTACTTCGTCGCCACGGCGCCGGTGCCGATGGCTTCCAGGGTGACGGCGGTGAAGGAGGCGTAGCACAGGCCACCGATGAAGCCGTACGACAGAACAAAGGCGTAGTACATCGTCAGGTTGTGCGGTGCCCAGGCCATCAGCACGGCGCAGATTGCCAGCAGGATGCCGAACAGCGCGTAGGCCAGTTTGCGGTCAATGCGGTCGCAAAAGTAGCCACCGACCATGCAACCCAGGGCCGACAGCAGGCCACTCAGGGCGCCACTGGTGGCGGCGACATCGTTGGCGCTGGCGCCCCATTCGGTGGCGAAGAGCGGAAACAGATTGCCGCCGGCGCCCGAGCCGATCGGCAGAAAACAGATCAGCAAGCCCAGATAGCCGACGCGCGAGCTGGCCACTTGCCAGAGGTCGAGCAGGACACGCTTGAAGGCATGCCAGATCGGCAAGGCGTCGGCGCTGGCGACGCTTTGCCCCTGCGCAGCGGGCAGTGCGGGCAGGTGAGGTTCGGGCTCGGCGGTGTAGAAAATGGCGAGGCCGCTGAGCAGGCAGATGACCGCCAGAACGACGCCCGGCAACCACGGCAGGCTGGTGTTTTCGGCAATCACCAAGGCCAGACCACCACCCAGACCGCTGCCGCCCAGGTTGCCGGCCTGAAACCAGCCGGCCGTGCGCCCCAACTGCTGCGGCGCGGTGTTGTAGGCCATCAGGCTCTCGACCGCCATGCTCAGAAACGCGGTCGCAAAATTGCCGACCACCACCAGCACCCTGAGCCACGGCAGACCGGCCTCGGTGGCTGGAATCGTGCCCAGCAGCGCAATGCCGAGCGCACTGGTGATGCTGGCCATGACAAACCACTGCTTTCGCGTCAGGCACAGATCGACCAGCGGCGCATACAGAAACTTGAACGTATGCGGCACGAAGCTCAGACCGGTGAGCACGCCGATGGTCAACGGGTCGACCCCCGCGCGGCCGAGCAGGTAAACGATGGTGACGCCCAGAAAACCGCTGGCCGCGCCAAACGGAATGATCAGCAGCAGGAAGACGATGGGGTGGGTGGTGCGGCGCGGTGCTTGGGCGGGCGTGGAAATCATGCGGAGGGCGGCAGTGCGGGTTCAGAGGGGGCTGCGGTCTTCAACCGGCGGGGTGGTACTGGGTGCAGAGTTCTTGCAGGCGGGCCAGGTCGCCGCCTAGCGCGGGCGGTTCGGGCAGCGCGAACTTGGCACACATTTCGGCAATGCGGTAGCGCCAGTCGTGCTGGCTCAAGGTGTGAAAAATGTTGCTGCGACGCTGCGCTTGGAGCTCGTCATTGCGCGCCAGCAGCGCCACCAGTTGATCGGCAGCGGCCGCCGGTTCGTCGGCCAGCTCCAGGGTGGCACCGGGCCAGGCCAGCATCTCGTCGGCCATGCGCGACAGCGGTCGCCGCCCGGCCACGATGCAGCCCGACAGCAGGGATTCGAGCCAGCGGCTGGTCACCATCATCGAACGCGGCCGTCCGCCCTGGGGCTCGACATACAGATGAAAGGCAAGCGAGACGCGGGTGCGCTGTAGCAGCTTGAAGAGCATGCCGCGCTCCAGATGCACGTTAGGGCCAGCCAGATTGCCGAGCGGCGAGTGCAGGTACAGATGGGGCGAGCTGGCGGCGTGAAAACGCTGCGCGAAGCAGGTCTGGTAGCTCGGTGGCGTGCGACCGAATCCGATGATGTCGATGTCGCGGGCTCTGGGCTGGCGTGGCGCCCAGGTCAGGCCGTCGGTGCCCTGGTAGATCTGGTGCACGGCAATGCCATAGCGCGCCTTCGGATAGTCCACGTCTTCGTGGGCGGTGACGCTGATGGCATCAAAGAGCGCAGTCTCCTTGACGAAGCCGGCCTGAAAATAGGAGTCGGTGACGAAGCCGTAGATTTTGCTGAACTTCTTGCGGCAATCGGGAATGGCGTTGAGCATGGCCAGATCACCGGGGCCGCGTGCGACGACGATCAGAACGTCGCCGCCGCGGCTGTGCAGCGGTTCGAAATGTGCCTGGTGCGGGTGCAGCAGGCGGCTCAGCCAGGGCCCGGCCACCGGCTTGGGTGACAACACTTCGGCCTGGAAATAGTGCGCCAGCAGCTCGGCCAGCTCGTCAATGGCGACCCAGCCCGCGTGGGGCGAGGCCAGGCCTGCATAGAGGATGGTGGTCTTCATGGCGGGGTCAGCACGAGACGCTGCAGCGTGCGCTCAGGCGGGGGCGTCGACGCGGTCGAAACGATAGCTGTAGCCGTAGATCGGTGTCAGGCGCCAGCCCTTGCTGCCGTCGAGCTTGAGCTTGCGGCGCAGGCGGCTGATGTGGGTGTCGACGGTGCGCGTGTCGACCTCGGTATTGAGGCCCCAGATCTTGTTGAGCAGGTGGTCGCGCGACAGCAGCTTGCCCGGATTCTGGAACAGGTAGACCGACAGATCGAACTCTTTCTGCGTCAGGGTGACAGCGTTGTTGTCGAGCGTCAGCCGGTGCCGTTGCACATCGACTTCAAAGCAGCCCAGACGCAGTACCGGCAGACCGCCAGGCTTGACGCGGCGGGCGGCATTTTCGATACGGGCCAGCAGTTCCATCGGTTTGGGCGGCTTGACCAGGTAGTCGTCGGCGCCCATCTTCAGCGCCGCCACCACGGTGGCTTCATCGTCACGCGCGGTGACTACCACTACCGGAATATCCCAGCCCAGATTCTGGCGCACCCATTGCAGCACGTCGGCGCCGGTGCCGTCGGGCAGCATCCAGTCGATCAGCATGAGGTCGAAGCGCTCCTTCTTGGCGCCCTCGATGAACTCGGTCGCGGTGGTGAAACCACGGCTGCTGTGCTGGCCGCTGCCAACCCACAGCTCGATCAGTGCGAGTTGGTCGGTATCGTCTTCTAGTAGTGCGATGTGCATGGGGACCTCCGTGACGGGCTGTGGTCCAGTTTACTCGCTGCTTGCGTCGCGGCCGCGCCTGCCGGAAAATCGCCCGGTCTTCCAATCGCTCGGTCGCCCGGAATATTGAAATCGCCTGGATGGCAGTATTTTCCGGAATTCGTACCCTTAACCGGAGTCAGCATCCGATGCACGTTGCGCTGTTTTTCACGATCCCATTGCTGATGTGCATGGCCCCCTAGTCAACCGGAGTGCCACGCCATGAATGCAGACCGATCCTTGCGTATCGTTCTCGCGGCTGTCGGTTCGCGCGGTGACGTGCAACCGATGCTGGCCTTGGCGCAGACGCTGCGCGCCTGTGGTCATGTTCCGGTGATTGCAGCACCGCCCAACGTTGAGAGCTGGGTGCAGCATCTCGGTTTTGAATTCGCGCCACTGGGTGTCGACATTCAGCAATGGCTTGCTGAACATAGCGACGTC
>CAYHDD010000105.1:5113-8245 GCA_964355195.1 uncultured Rhodoferax sp.
ATTCGCGCCACTGGGTGTCGACATTCAGCAATGGCTTGCTGAACATAGCGACGTCTTGACGGGCAACCCGGTGACGATGCTCAAGGGGGCGAGTCACTATTTGAATGCGCAGCTTGCGGAGCAGGCGCGCGAACTGGTGCCCATCTGCGCCGGAGCCGATGCCCTGGTCTATGCCGGGCTCGCGCTGGCCGCGCCGACGGTGGCCGACTTCCTGCATCTGCCGACGCTCGGCGTGCTGTACACCACCTGCATGCTTCCCTCTGGCAGGCACCCGCCGATCAGTATTCCGTGGCACGGCCTGCCGCAATGGATCAACAGGCTGCTCTGGCGCGCCAATAGTCTGATCAACGACTCGATCGGGCTTGAGAGCCTCAACACAGTGCGCGCAAGTCTCAATCTACCGGCGATCAAGCACATTCGACATCACCTGCTCGAAGATCACCCCCTGGTTGTCGCGGCGGATGAGACCGTGTTTCCATCTGATCCGCGCTGGCAGGTGCTCTACCCCTACGCGAACTTTCTTTTTTTTGACGACCCGGCACCACTCGATGCCGAACTCGATGCCTGGTTGGCAGACGGCGAACCTCCGGTGTTCGTGGGCTTTGGCAGCATGTCGGGCAAGGGGACGCAGCGGATTGAGCGTCTGATCGTGGAGGCGGTGTGTGCCACCGGGAAGCGCTGCATTGTCGGAGCCGGGTGGGCCGGCCTTGGCAGCGGCGCGCTGCCGGGTGGCTGGCGCATGGTGCGCGATGCACCGCATGCCCTGCTTTTCCCACGCATGGCGGTGGTGATCCATCACGGAGGCTCAGGAACCACGGCACAAACGTTGCGCGCCGGTGTACCGCAAGTGCTGCTGCCGCTGATCCTCGACCAGTTCCATCATGCGCATCGGTTGTATTTGGCGGGCATCTCGCCGCGCCCGGTGCCGATGGAGAAGATCACGGCAGCCGAGCTGACCTGCGCGATTCAAGCAGCGCTGCAATTGCCACCTGGGCCACGCCAAGCCGCCGCGACGCGCCTGAGGCAGAGTGATGGCCGGGGCGACATCGTGCGGCGCATCGAGGCGATGGCTTACGCGGCGTAGATGTCGCGCACCGCTTCCACCAGGGCGTCGGCATCGCTCGCCACGTTGTAGCCCTGCACCGAGAGCCGGATGAAGAGCCGGTCCCGATGCGCGGTGACGGGGATCTCGATGCGGTAGCGTTCGAACAGCGTTTGCTTGAGCATTTGCGGGTCCATTGCTGGCACCGGGATCACCACCATCTGGCCGAAGTCAGCGTCCTGACAGGCCGCTGGCAGCCGCGTGATTTCGCCAATGCGCCGCAGGGTCTGCGCGGCCAGCGCGTGGCAGTCTTGGCGCACGCGCGCCCAGTCGTGCCGGGCCTGAAACTCGATGGCCGCGGGCACGCTCAGAAAGGCGGCGATGTCCCGCGTGCCCTGCCATTGCAGGCGGCGCTCCAGCAGCGTGGTGCCGGTGTAGGCGTCAAATTCGGTTGACCCCGGCCCGCTGGCGCTGTAGCCCCAGCTCACCACACTCGCATCGATCATCGGATGATGTTCTGGCCGCACATGCAGAAAGGCCGAGCCCTTGGGCGCGCATAGCCATTTGTGGCAATTGCCGGTGTAGAAGTCGGCGCCCAGCGCGTCCAGATTCAGGGCGATGTGGCCGGGCACATGGGCGCCGTCGATCAGCGTCAGGATGCCCGCCTTGCGCGCGCGCTCGCACAGCTCCGTCACCGGAAACATCAGAGCCGTGCCGGAGGTGATGTGGCTCAGGAAGATGACGCGCGTGCGCGGCGTCACAGCAGCCCAGATGCGCCGCGTGAAGTCCGCCGCCTCGAACGGCAACGGTATCTCAACCTGCCGGTAGTGGGCACCACTGCGTTGACAGACGAAGTTCCAGGCGTTGTTGCAGGCGCCGTATTCGTGATCGGTGCTCAGCACTTCATCACCGGCGTGCAAGGGAACGGAGCGTGCTACCGTGTTAACGCCCTCCGTGGCGTTGGACAGATACACCAGGTGCTGCGGCTGGGCGCCCAGCTCACGCGCCAGCACGGAACGCGACTGCGCCAGCAACTCGGCCGAGCGCCGCCCGAGAAACGCCACCGGGTTGCGCTCCATCTCCAACTGCCAGCGCTGGTAGTGCTGCATCACCTCACGCGGGCAGGCACCAAAAGAGCCGTGGTTGAGGAAATGCAGGTCGGAATCGAGTAAAAAATGGTCTTGCAGTGGCATGAGGCAAAGTATCTCACCAAGCATTTGTCAAAATCCGATTGCGGCGACCGGTCGCACACGAACAGTTTGCTGAGTTGCTGGCTGTGATCGGGCTTGCCAACGAGACCAACCGGCTCGCCATTGGCTACGGTGTGCCGATTGACTCCGCCTTTCTGCCGAAGTGAGGTTAGCAAATACTGTGTTAATGTCCAGTCTTTAGTCGCGCCCATCCCTTTCTTGTACCTTTGCTCCCGAGTCATGGAAACCATTGCCCCGACGCGTGTTGATCCGTTTGAATCGCTGAACGCCGAGCAGCGTCAAGCGGTGGCGCACGCGCTGGGCGAATGCAGTGAAGACACGCGGCCCCTGCTCATCGTCGCGGGTGCGGGTTCCGGCAAGACCAACACCCTGGCTTACCGGGTGGCCAACCTGATCCTGCACCAGGCCGACCCGCAGCGCATTCTGTTGTTGACATTTTCACGTCGCGCTGCGCAGGAGATGGAGCGGCGTGTTGGCAGCGTGCTGAACCGGGTTTTGGGCAAGAGCAGCGCGCAGCGTTTGCCGTCACTGCCCTGGTCGGGCACCTTTCACAGCATAGGCGCGCGCCTGCTGCGCGACTATGCCCCGCGCATCGGCCTGGAGGAGTCTTTCACCATCCACGACCGCACCGATTCGGAAGACCTGCTGAATCTGGTGCGCCACGACATTGGCCTCTCAGCCAACAAGAACCGCTTTCCGCAGAAGGGTACCTGCCTGTCGATCTATTCGCGCGTGGTCAACAGCCAGGAGCCCTTGGCGCAGCTCTTGCGACATGACTTTCCGAGTTGCGCGCATTGGGAAGACGATCTCAAGAAACTGTTTGGGGCTTACGTTGAAGCCAAGCAGCAGCAAAACGTGCTCGACTACGACGACCTTCTG
>CAYHDD010000106.1:0-6217 GCA_964355195.1 uncultured Rhodoferax sp.
TGCTCGTGACGCACCAGGATGTGCTGAATGCTGTCCTGCTTGTAGAGAGCATCATAGATATGGAGTACCGCACCACCTGGGTATCCCCAAACGTATTTCACACCTTCCGCCTGTAGCGCCTTTACCAGTATCTCAGCACCGCGCAGTTCCTGCTCGTTGCTTGAAGTGACGCCCAGCGTTTTGCCCGCCGCTGCATGCGGCATCGATGAATTGATTTCTGGTTTTGATATCTTCATGACCAACCTTTGTGAATTTCTCTGACGAAAAACCTTGGGTGCTCCTTCGTTAACACTCGTGATGTTGCGTTGGAACTTAGAGCCATAGCCATAAGCGCAGGGATTTATTGCGCTGAACCATGACCCGTTTGCGTTTTGAATGCAGGGGGCATTATGGCATTGGTCACCCCCCAAGCTCTGCAGGCGAACCAAATTGGTTCGCATCGGATGCCATAATTGAACTCATCCAACGCAGTCTCCAGGGCTGTAGATCGAAATGCAATGGGTACACCACACCGCTGCCTTAAGGCAGATGACTCTTGGCAACTGAACAAGAACTTTCCGATTTTTTGAAAAGCGTTGAGAAACGCGCCTTCAAGAGGTCGGTGTATCACGTCCGCAATGAGGAGTCGGCACTTGATATCGTTCAGGACAGCATGATGAAGCTTGCTGAACACTATGGCGACAAACCTGCGTCAGAGTTGCCAATGCTGTTTCAACGAATCTTGTCGAACTGCACGCTCGATTGGTTCCGTCGGCAAAAGACCAGGAACGCACTATTTTCGAACCTCAGCGATTTTGAGGCCGAGGGGGATGACGGCGAGTTCGATCTTCTGGGAACTTTGAACACAGATACCGAATCAGAGCACGCAGAGAATCCAGAATCCGCAACTGAGCGGGCACAAACCTTGCTTTGCATTGAAGTCGAAATTTTGGAACTCCCAGCCCGTCAACGGGAAGCCTTCCTCATGCGTTACTGGGAGGAGTTGGACGTTGCCGAGACGGCTGAGGCGATGGGCTGCTCCGAGGGCAGTGTCAAAACGCATTGCTCGCGGGCGATTCAAACCCTTGGCAGAGCCTTAAAGGCGAAGGGAATCACACTATGACAAATTTGCATCTTTATCAAAACCAAGTAGCACAGGACCGTTTCGGTCTAAAAGTGGCTGCGCGACTCGCAGACGGCACCGATGGCCTCCCCTACGATATTTCCGAACGTTTGCGTGCGGCCAGAGTGCAGGCAATGGGAAAGAGAAAGGTCGCCAGTCGCACGGCTCGCAGCGTGAACCAATCAGGCGGCGCAGCAACTCTGACCTTCGGTTCTGACCATCTCAGTTGGTGGGATCGTGTGGCAGCGGCCCTTCCGCTGCTGATCCTGATCTTGGGACTTGTTGCCATCAACGTCGTTCAAAACGACAGGCGCGCGAATGAAATTGCGGAGATCGATTCCGCATTGCTTACCGATGATCTGCCGCCAACAGCGTACTCAGATCCTGGTTTTGCTCAATTTCTCAAGAACCGATCCGGGCAGGACTGACGGTCTGACATGCCTGTGTTCATGCGCATTGCGAATCGTGGCGGATTTCGGATCGTCACCAGCAGCCTGGCTTGTGGAGCCGCTTTGGTCTTGCTGAGTGCAAGCACTGGCGTTCTCGCGCAGACCAGCGCTCCGAGCAAGGTCAGCAGTTCCGCCCCAGAGGCCAAGTCTCCGAAACCGCTCACAAGTCTATCAAAGCCAGGCTGGCAAGAACTGACGCCGGTCCAACAAACTTCATTGAAACCGCTTGCTGCAAACTGGAATTCCCTGAGCGAGTCTCAAAAGCGCAAGTGGCTGGCCATTGCCTTGAATTACCGCACGCTGACGCCGCAAGAGCAGGCAAAGATGCACAGTCGCATGACCGAATGGGTGTCTCTCAGTCAACAGCAACGCGGCCAGGCACGCCTCAATTTCGCACAGTCCAAGGCGCTTACACCGAGCCAGAAGGCCGCCAACTGGAAGGCCTACCAGGAATTAAGTCCAGAAGAGAGACAAAAACTTGCCAGTTCAGCGGCCCCAAAGTCTACCGGCGCAGCAACCGCTGCAAAACCCGTCTCGTCACAAAAACTGGCAATTGTCCCCGTCAGTCGCAAGACAGCAAAGGCCGAACCGAAGATGGCCGCCGCGAGCCAGACTCTGGATCGCAACACACTGCTGCCACAGCCCCCCGTGGCACGTGAGTCAGGCACAAGCGGGAAAGACTGAGCCCCAGAGTTGCCCCGATGAACTCATCTCTGAGAGCGCCCAGTCTGGCGCGACGAATGGCATGCTGGGTGTATGAGGGCCTGCTGATGCTCGGGGTGGTATTTATAGCGGGCTATCTTTTTGGCACCTTGAGTCAAACGCGTCACGCGCTGGACAATAGGAACGCCTTGCAGGCCTTTCTCTTCGTCGTCTTTGGCATCTACTTCATCTGGTTGTGGTCCAAGGGGCAAACCCTGGCGATGAAGACTTGGCGCATTACGGTTGTTGATGCTTCCGGAAAGACCCTCACCCAAACACGGGCCTTGTTACGCTACCTGGTGAGCTGGCTATGGTTTCTGCCAGCCCTGGCGGTAGCGGCGACATTCAAGTTGCTCGTGTTTGAATCGCTTGCATTGCTGTTGAGTTGGGTCGCGTTCTGGGCCTTGCTAAGCTACCTGCACCCACAAGGACAATTCTGGCACGATGCTTTGGCAGGAACCCGACTTGTTCCCATGCCCACGCCCCCCTAGGACAATATGTCTTCAACCTTCAGTGTTTGCGTCTACTGCGGCTCCCGGCCCGGTCTGAACCCCGAGTTCACGCTTGCGGCTCGACAGGTCGGTCAATGGATCGGACATAACGGGGGGCGGCTGGTCTATGGTGGTGGCCACGGGGGTCTGATGGGTATCGTTGCGGATTCGGCGTTGGCGGCAGGCGCTGAAGTGGTGGGTGTGATTCCGCGCGCCCTGGTTGAAAAGGAATGGGCACACCGGGGTTGTACCGAGCTCCACATCGTAGACACCATGCATGACCGCAAACGGATGATGGCCGAGCGAGCCGACGCTTTTCTGGCATTGCCCGGAGGCATTGGCACGTTCGAGGAACTGTTTGAAGTATGGACATGGCGCCAGTTGGGCTACCACGACAAGCCGATCGGGCTCCTGAACACGACCGGCTATTACGACAGTCTGCTTGGTTTTCTTCAACAGGCCGTTCAACAGGAGTTCATGGGACCGTGGCAAATGGATTTGATTCGCTCGGCGCCCGATCCGTCGACCCTGTTGTCGGAATTGTTGCGAGCCGCCGGCCGGTCGCGCGCAGCCCAACTCGACCAAATCTAGCAATCGGACGTGTTTTGCCTGGGCGAAATGCCCGAGAGACTGCTAGACGGCAGATTCGTCCTGCTCGCCGGTGCGAATACGCACAACACGTTCGACGCTGGTCACAAAAATTTTGCCGTCCCCAATTTTGCCCGTGTGCGCTGCCTTCACGATGGCGTCAACGCATCGATCCACATCACCCGACTTAACCACCACTTCGATCTTCACCTTGGGCAAGAAATCGACGACATACTCGGCACCACGGTAGAGCTCGGTATGGCCCTTTTGGCGACCAAAACCCTTGACCTCAGTAACCGTGAGGCCGGTCACTCCACATTCGGCCAGAGCTTCCCGCACCTCTTCGAGCTTGAATGGTTTGACAATGGCCGTGATCTGCTTCATGTTTGACTTCCTGTGTTGTTCCAACAATAACCAATTGAAACCTTGTTGATCGACCAAGCGCAGCGACTAGTACGCACTAGCCATCGCAGCGCAATGACAAAGTCGCGCATTATCAGGCCAGAAATCGATTGGTTATAGGATAACGCCAATCTTTACCGAAACTGCGGTGCGTGACCCGAATGCCGACCGGCGCCTGGCGCCTCTTGTACTCGTTAATCTTGATCAGACGCGTGACCCGCTCGACATCGGCACGATCAAAGCCAGCGGCAACGATGTCCTCTATCCTTTGGTCATTTTCCATGTAGCGCTCCAAAATGGCGTCCAGCACATCATAGGGTGGCAAGCTGTCCTGGTCCGTTTGGTCCGGGCGCAATTCGGCGCTGGGAGGGCGGCTGATGATGCGCTCGGGAATTGGTGAATCACCCGTGCCGTAGGGATTGTTCATGTTGCGCCATTTCGCCAACCGGAATACGGTGGTCTTCGCCAGATCCTTGATGACGGCAAAGCCACCAGCCATGTCGCCGTACAGAGTGCAGTAACCGGTTGCCATTTCGGACTTGTTACCCGTTGTCAACACGATGCAACCGAATTTGTTCGACAAGGCCATCAGCAGGGTGCCGCGAATTCTGGCTTGGATATTCTCCTCGGTTGCATCCTCCGAACGACCCTCGAATTCTGTGGCCAATGACGCCTTGAAAGCTTCAAACTCCGGCAATATTGAAATCTCGTCGTAGCGAACGCCGAGACGCTGCGCCATGTCACGGGCATCGATCCAACTTATATCAGCGGTGTAAGGCGAAGGCATCATCACCGCGCGCACCCGGTCCTTGCCCAGGGCATCGACCGCCACGGCCAGCACCAGCGCCGAGTCAATGCCCCCTGACAGCCCCAAGATGGCACCGGGAAAACCATTTTTCCCGAGGTAGTCGCGCACTCCCAGCACCAGGGCATCCCACAGGTCGGCCTCGGGGGATCGCTCAGGCGCTATGGCCGCACTCAAAAGAGCAGCGCCGCGCGCCCTGTCCACCTGTACCACAAACAGGTCTTCGACAAAACTCGGCGCTCGCCCGACCACAGTACCTTCAGAGTCGAGCGCAAACGAGTGCCCTTCGAACACCACTTCATCCTGTCCCCCCACGAGGTGCGCATAAATCAGTGGCAAGCCGCAGGCGCGCACACGCTCGCGCATCATCAACTCGCGCTCGCCGCCTTTGCCAATGTGAAACGGCGAGGCGTTAATGACGACCAGCAACTCTGCTCCAGCCTGCCGGTTCAGTCGCGCCGGCTCCTCAAACCAGGCATCCTCGCAAATCATCAGTCCGACCTTGACCCGAGCCCCACTTTCACCCGCTTCAAAAACACAGACTTCAGTGCCCGGCGTGAAATAGCGCCGTTCATCAAACACCTGGTAGTTTGGCAACTCCCGCTTGGCATAGGTCGCCACGACCACGCCTTCGCACACCACACTGGCGGCGTTGTAGCGGTTCGGAACGGCCACCGAGCGGGTTCGGCTGTCGCCCCCGCTGGGATGCCCCAAAACAACCGTCATAGCCTTCAATTCGGCCAACTCGAGCGCAACGGCCTGGACTGCATCATCGCAGGCGGAAATGAAGGCCGAGCGCAGAAAGAGGTCTTCCGCGGCATACCCGCAAATCGATAGTTCAGGCGTCAACAACAAGCGTGCACCATCAGCGTATGCTTGGCGCGCGGCTCCGATGATCTTTTGCGAATTGCCGGGCAGATCGCCAACCACAAAATTGAGCTGCGCAACGCAGATTTTTAGTGTCATGTAGCGCAAATAGGAAGATAGAAAAGATGCCCGTGAATCACGAGACGAGCAATTATGTCATTCAGGTGCTGGATTCGCCGGAGCAGCTGGACGCAGGGCGCTGGAACGAATTGCTGGATGTACAAACCGAGCCCACCCCGTTCATGCGCCATGAGTACCTGCTGGCTCTTCACCAAAGCGCCAGCGCTGTAGCTCAGACCGGTTGGACGCCCCGTTTCATCACTCTGATAAGGGACGACCGACTGGTGGCCGCCTGCGCTCTCTATGTCAAAGCCCATTCGTACGGTGAATACGTCTTTGATCATGCCTGGGCCAACGCCTATGCCCGGCATGGACTGAACTACTACCCCAAGGCGGTCCTCGCCGTACCTTTTACGCCCGTCCCTGGAAGTCGGCTGATGGCGCACTCGGCCGCTGACCGACTGCACTTGATACAGACCGTGCTGGCATGGTGCAAGTCTGAGCGGCTGTCATCGCTGCACCTGCTGTTTGGAAGCGCCGTTGACATCCAGGCCTGCGAAGAGGCCGGGATGCTACTGCGCCACAGCGTCCAGTTTCATTGGAAGAATATGGCCCCCACGCTAGCCACTTCGTGTGCGTCGCTGCCCCCCGAGGGGGCTAATTCCCTTGGGGCGGCCCGGCGGGAATTGCCACTGCCCCCCACGCTAGCCACTTCGTGTGCGTCGCTGCCCCCCGAGGGGGCTAATTCCCT
>CAYHDD010000106.1:6317-8211 GCA_964355195.1 uncultured Rhodoferax sp.
TGGGGCGGCCCGGCGGGAATTGCCACTTCCTCCCGAGGACGTGCGACTCGGGGTGGACTGCCCTGGGACCGCGAAGGGCCATTACCCTTACACGGACTTTCAGGCCTTTTTGACGTCACTCACGCGGGACAAGCGCAGAAAGATTCAGCAGGAGCGGCGCAAGGTGGCTGACGCCGGCGTCAGTTTTCGGTGGTCGCGCGGAACGACCATCAGTGCAACGGACTGGGATTTCTTCTACTGCTGCTACGAGCACACCTACCTGGAACACGGCAACTCGCCCTACCTGAATCGGGACTTCTTCCGCGCCATGGCGGACACCTTACCGGACAATTGGTTGCTCTTCGTCGCCGAGCGCGAACGTCAACCGATAGCGAGCAGTCTTGTTGCCCTGCACGAGAGCGGCGCCGGACGCATCGCCTACGGTCGATACTGGGGTGCCCTGGAGCGCGTTGACTGCCTTCACTTTGAGACCTGCTACTACCAACCGCTGCAATGGTGCATTGCCCACGGTTACCACCGCTTTGAGGGTGGCGCCCAGGGCGAGCACAAGATGGCGCGCGCCCTGCTGCCGGTCAGGACCGATAGCGCCCACTGGCTTGCAGAACCCGCGTTCGCGGCAGCCGTGGCACAGTATCTGGAGCGCGAGGCACAGGCAGTTGAGCAGCACCTGGGAGCACTGGCGCTGCGCAGCCCCCTGCGAAACCCGGACGCCTAGGTGACCGATCAGCACAATTCTTGCCGCTAAACTTGCGCCATTCTTGAATGGACACGACCAAGGCCCACCACTCTGATCGCATGACAATCCACAGCAAACAAAGCCCTGACCCCCATCTACCAGCCCCCGGACGCTGGCTGATCGCCATGGAATTTCGAGCGCTTTGGGAATTGGGTTCGGTCTTGCCAGCGTGGCCCTTGCTGCGCCAGGCCCCTGTCGGGGATGGTCACTCGGTCATCATTTTTCCGGGCCTTTCGGCCAACGACAGTTCGACCATACCGCTGCGAGGTTTTCTTGAACACCTCGGGCACGACGCTTCAGGTTGGAACCAGGGGTTCAATTTCGGTCCGCGCGCTGGCGTATTACAGGCAGCCAAGCAGCAAGTCATCGACACCCACCGGGTCACAGGCCGCAAAGTCAGCCTGATTGGCTGGAGTCTGGGTGGCATCTACGCCCGCGAACTGGCCAAGGAACTGCCTGATTGTGTGCGCTGCGTCATCACCTTGGGCACGCCCTTCGCGGGCTCACACCACAGCACAAACGCCTGGCGTCTGTACGAGCTCACCAGCGGGCGCGATATCCACGCCGAAGTCGAGCAGTTCGACCTCCCCGGCGCGCCGCCAGTGCCCACCACCTCCATCTTTTCACGTACCGATGGTGTGGTCGCTTGGCCAGCCAGTCTTCAGGAGGCAAGCCGGAAGAATCCATCGACGGAAAACCTGGAAGTCATCGCCAGTCACATCGGCCTGGGCCTCAACCCAAGCACCTGGTGGGCCGTGGCGGACCGGCTCTCACAACCCGAAGGCCAATGGAAACCCTTTATGCGCAAGCGTGGCCTGCATGGGTTGATCTTTCCGGACCCAAAGCGCTGACCGATCGTTCTGGCAGCTCGGCTATGGCTCGGTAGACCTCAGCAAATCAGACGGCGCAGCTTGCGCCAGGTAGCCCCATCAGGGGTGCAGCTTCTTGTAGTTGGCAATGCCGTCCATGATCTCGGCGTGGGCTGACTCCGGCCCCTCCCAGCCCAAAATCTTGACCCACTTGTTGACTTCGAGGTCTTTGTAATGTTCAAAAAAGTGGGCAATGGTCTTCAGACGCACCGGACTCAAGTCTTCCGGTTTTTGCCAGCGCGTGTAGAGCGACAGAATCTTGTCAATCGGCACTGCCAGCACCTTGCCG